>JBKBUB010000082.1:0-6594 GCA_046290925.1 Thermodesulfovibrionales bacterium
GCAGCACTGAGTCGCACTGTCGCACTGTAGCACTATCGCACTATCGCCTTCAGCCCTCAACCTTCAGCCAGCCTGATTTCACCTCTAACAGTGACCTTGCCTGTGAACTTTTTTTCAGGGCCATTACTGTGAAAGGTTCCTTAAAAAGGATCAGAAATCCTTTCATGCTCGTACTGACCGATGAAAATGGTGTTGCCGATTATTTCATTAATTGGTTTGGAGAGGCCTGTGGTCACGAAAGTCTTTTACTCCTTAACGAATCGGTCATCCCATTGCAGAGGATCCCTACCGGAGCGGATTTGGTCATTTCCATTTTCTCAGAGGTCAGGGCCTGGAAGAATAAACCTTTATATTTCAATGACTTAATAGCTAAAATTCATAAAAAGGTTGAAGTTTTTTTATCCTTTGGTAATCCTTATATCTTGAGTAAAATTGAATCTCCAACAATATTTGCCTATAGCACCTCAAAGGAGGCACAGATTGCCATGGTCAGATATATTAAGGAAAAAGGGCTTTTTCAATGAAACCACTTAATCTCTTAGCCTTTTTAACGATCCTCGTATGGCCTGTTGTTCCCCTGTTTTGGATACCTGTTCATGGCCTGTCAAGATTCTTCAAAAGGATAGGGTTGCTAACATACATAATGCCTCCCTTAACATGGATACCGATTGCCTATCTGATTTTTAAATATAAGGAACCGTTATTGAACTTTAGATATGAGATGCCAGTGATTATAAATATCGCTGGATTATTCTTCACAATTCTTGGAACACTTTTGCACCTATGGACGGGGAAACTCCTCGGTCTACGGGGTCTCATGGGCATACCAGAGGTTTCAAAAAAGCTCGAGAGCCGATTGGTCTCAGAGGGGCCTTTTAAGATCATAAGGCATCCAACATATCTTGCCCACACAATACTCTTCTTTGGCATATTTTTATTGACAGAGGTCATTACTGTAGGGATATTAACGATCATTGATTTTTTGATTGTAAATCTCGTTATCATTCCCCTCGAGGAGAAAGAGCTATCTGAGAGGTTTAGGAATATTTACTCTGAGTATCGTAATAAGGTGAGATACAGATTCTTTCCAGGGCTATGGTAAGGGAAGATAAATAGAGAAAGGAGGCAATAAACTCATGAGTAGCCAATCCTAAGGTATACATTGGTTAGAAACAAAATCAGTTATAATTAATGATGCTCGATCTCTTAAAGATAGGCGCAGTATTTTTGATCATGCTTAGCCTGCTAAGGCTTAAATGGAATATCGGGTATGTCATGCTCATCGCCTCAGGTATTCTTTTTCTGCTTTATCTCACGCCACCTAAGATGATTTTAAAAACAGCAGTTGCGACTGTTACTGATGCGGTTACGATAAAGCTCTTCTTTTCCCTCACATTAATAAGGGTCCTCGAGATAATACTCAGGGAGAAGGAAGTCTTAAAGATGATGACAGATGCTACAAGGAGACTACTGAGAGGAGGCAGGCCTGTCATAGTATCTATGCCATTACTGATAGGGTTGCTCCCATCCCTTGGCGGGGCCTATTTCTCTGCACCAATGGTTGAGGAATCCACAAAGGGGCTTAAGATGTCGGTAGGAGAGAAGGCCTTTATAAATTACTGGTTCAGACATCCCTGGGAGTACATCCTACCCCTTTATCCTGGGATACTCCTCGCCTCTGCGCTAAGCGGGATGGACTTGAGGGATCTTATAGTAGCAAATACTCCTTATGCATTATTGATAGTCGTTACAGGTTTTGTCTTCAGCATGAGAAACCTGAGAGACAGGGGCCTGAAACCTGTTCCAAGAGGTGAGATTACCAAGGACTCTAATATGAAATCTCTTCTCTGTTTCCTTCCCATTGTGATTATCCTTTTCCTTGTAATAGTAGCCCACATTGAGCTTTATTATTCCCTTTTAATAACAATAGTTGGGCTCTTTATCTTTTACAGGGTAGGGTCTAAGGATATATGGAGGATGCTGAGATATGGGTTTAAGAAGGACGTGATAATTCTTATTATCGGTACCATGTTTTTCAAGTTTACGATGGAGTCATCAGGTGCTGTAGGCTATCTGAACCGTTTTTTCATCAATACAGGTATTCCCTTGCTTCCAATACTATTCTTGCTGCCCTTCATAAGCGGGATTCTAACAGGTCTGACCATAGGATTCGTGGGGAGCACCTTTCCGCTTCTCATGAGCATCGGAGACGGGTTATCCCTCCGTTATCTCTCCATTGCCTTTGTATCAGGTTACACAGGGGTTCTCCTCTCTCCTGTTCACCTTTGTCTTGTCCTTACGAAGGAGTATTTCAGGGCTGATTTTGGCGATATGTACAAAAGGATTATACCGTCGGTCCTTTTTATCCTGATCTTTGCCCTGATTGGTTTTTTTGTCCTTTCATGATCATCTCCTGAAGCTGTATCCAACACCTGGAACCGTTATAATGTATTCTGGTTTTGAAGGGTTTTTCTCTATCTTTTGCCTCAGGTGCTGTATATGAACATCTATTACTCTACTCCATGAGTATATACTCGATTCCTTCCACAGGTGTTTCCTTATGCGCTCCCTTGTCAGCACCTCTCCCCTGTGGGTAATGAGGTAAAAGAGCAATTCGTACTCTTTTGGTGTAAGGATAAGATTCTTTCCTTTTAAGGTTACATCCCTCCGCTTCACATCTATAACGATATCATCTATAACGATCCTCTCTGCTAAATCATGTCTTACCCTCCTGAGACAGGCCTTGATCCTCGCTACCAGTTCGAGGGTCTCGAAGGGTTTGACTATGTAGTCATCAGCACCGCTTTCAAGGCCCAGGACCTTATCAGAGACCTTGTCCCTGGCAGTGAGCATCATTATTGGGAGGTCAGGAAACCTTTCTCTTAAGGAACGGCATATCTCAACACCGTTTCCATCAGGAAGCATTATATCGAGTATTATAAGATCAGGTATTGTATTTGAGAGTTCCTTTTCAGCAGAGGACCAGTTCTGAGCAGTTTTCACTACAAAACCGTGGAGTTCAAGATTTGCCTTTAAGACACTGAGTATATCAATGTCATCGTCAATAATCAGGATCAGACTTTGCACGATGTAACTCCTATCTTTGGTAGTTTAAAATAAAATGATGCCCCTTTTGAACCATCACTTATGACACCTATTATGCCACCATGGGCCTCTATTATCCCTTTTGAAATGGCAAGTCCAAGACCTGTCCCTTCCTTGTTACCTTTCTTATAAAACTTATCAAATATCCTCTCCTGTTCTTCCTGTGCAATACCAGGGCCATTGTCCTTTACAATGACCATCAAACAATCATCTGAGGGAACGGTCTTTATCATTACCTCAGAACCCTCGGGACTGAATTTAATAGCATTTGATAGGAGATTTATCATTACCTGTCTGATCCTGTCCTCATCAGCTATGATTACATTGGCGGCCGCTTCTTTATTAATAACAATCCCCTTCTGAATCGCTGTTGAATGAAGTGCCGTAATGACCTCATCAATAAGAACAGATATGTCGATCTCTGTGCAATGCAGTTCTGCCTTCCCCTGTTCAAGCCTCTCTATCTCGAGTATGTCATTTACAAGTCTTATGAGCCTGTCGGAATTCTTTTTGATTATCTCAAAAAAGGTGAAGAGATCCGACAACTGTTGTAAATCCATATCCGAAACAGAGGACTTCTTAATCGTTGCTTTCAATCTTGTAGATATGTAATCCATCGCTCCCTTTATTGATGTAAGAGGTGTTCGCAGTTCATGAGAGACCTTGGCCACAAAATCTGATTTCCTGTTATTTATCTCGATCAATTCCCTGTTTACCTCAGTAAGTTTTTTATTTGTCTTTTCAAGATCTTCTACAGCAGCTTTTATTTTATCTTTAAGACATGCATGATATTCTGAAAGGGATCGGGCCATCTCTGTGAAGGTTCTGCTGAGTTCCTCAATTTCATCACCACTACTAATTAATGTCCTGATTGAATCGTCACCATCGGCAAAATCCCTGATGGATCTATTGAGCCTTGATAAAGGTGATAGGATGAATCGTTTCACCGTAATATAGGTCGTAAAGAAAAGCATTAGTGTCACCATGACAGCTACCAGAATCATGTTTATCCTATTTTTCCTCATCTCAATGAACAGATCTTCCACAGGTATGGTTATGCTAATAGCGCCCCTCACATCACCTATTCGATAACCCTGTTTCAGGTGGCAGTCCAGACAGGGGGTTTCGATATACAGAGGTGAAATGTACCTAAAATATCTCAGGTTATCTATCTTCTGAATCGTAGAATATTCGCTGATGTCCTTTGATTCAAAAAGACTCAAGGCCTCTCTCTCAAAGTTATCAGGAGAGTTGTCAGGATTCAGTGGCTTAAGACTCGTTATGTTAAACCAGAACAGACCCCTTTCCCTTGCGTATCGTGACAATTCCTTAGTAACCATTGCGGGATTTTCTCTTACCAGTCTTCGGCCTTTTCTGTCAATAACCTCGGACTCTTTATTTATCTCTGTAAGGTACGGATTAGGTCTCACCCATGGAAGTCTTTCAACAAAAATGCCTCCATGGTCTGCAATCCATCGCCTTGTTATTACCACCTGCCTGAAGAGTGACCTTGCCTCATTCCTTACCTGATCCATTATAAATCTTTCCTGTCTCTGGATCAGTATATAGAAAAGAATCCCCATCGTTAGGACAAGTACCGTTCCTGTAAAGATAAGGAGCTTTGTTATTATGCTGAGCTTTATTCTGGAGGTCATCAATCAGAGTCCGTGAAACGTACGAGGGTACCCTTTTTCATCGTTCCATATCTGAATATTGTAATGCCCTTTAGCCCTTTTTCATAGGCAAGCATAAAGGCCCCGTAAACATCCTCCTTTTTTGCCTTCTTTGGCATGTTAATGGTCTTTGATACAGCGTTGTCTGTAAATTCCTGGAAGGCTGCCTGCATCTCTAAGTGATCCTCTGTTGATATCTCGTGGGCCGTCCTGAAGATCCTTTTTATCTCAGCAGGAATTCCCTTTATACCCTTTAAACTTCCTCTCTTTATAACTTCCTCCTCGAGTTCTGATGAGTAAAACCCGCGTTCCTTAGCGATCCTGAAAAAGTATTTATTTATCTCGGTCAGTTCAGTATCGAGGATTAATCTCTTAAAGGCAATGGCAAAGAGAGGCTCAATTCCACTCGAGCAGTCTGCGATTATAGAGAGTGTCCCTGTAGGAGCTATAGTAGTTGTGGTTGCATTCCTTATAGGCGGTTTTCCATTCAAGTCATAGGTAGAACCTTTAAAGTTTGGAAAAGGCCCTCTTTCTTCTGCAAGGGCAATCGATGCAGCTTTTGACTTTTCACTTATGAATCTCATTATCTGGCGGGCGAGGCTGAAGGCCTGTTTGCTGTCGTACCTGATGCCAAGTAGTATAAGCATATCAGCCCATCCCATAACACCGAGACCTATCTTCCTGTTACCCTTGTGCATAGACTCAATTGCTGGTATGGGATATTTATTCACATCTATAGCATTGTCGAGGAATCTCACTGTCGTCTTGATATCATTAGAAAGTGTTTCGTAATCAATATGTTTTTCTATCTTAATCTTTCCCTTCTCAGGGCTGAAAAGAGGAGGGTCTTTAACATACTTTGAGAGGTTCAATGAGCCGAGTATACAGGCCTCGTAAGGGAGAAGGGGTTGTTCACCGCAGGGATTGGTGCTCTCCATCTCCCCAATATGAGGGGTAGGGTTAAACCGATTTATCCTGTCAATAAAGACGAGGCCAGGGTCTCCTGTCTCCCAGGCGCTGGCGACTATCTCCTCAAAGACTTCCCTGGCCTTTAGCCTGCCAACAACCTTCTTGCTTCTCGGGTTAATGAGTTCGTACTCCTCGTCTTTCTTTAAAGCTTCCATAAAGGCATCAGTTATAGCTACAGAGATATTGAAATTTGTAAGTTCGCCCTCGGAGCGCTTTATCTTAATGAATTCAAGTATGTCAGGGTGATCGACCCGTAATATACCCATGTTAGCTCCCCTTCTTGCTCCACCCTGTTTTATGACCTCCGTGGCTGTGTTATATATCTTCATGAATGATACAGGTCCACTGGCTATTCCGCCTGTTGAACGTACTATATCTGTCTTTGGTCTCAGCCTCGAAAAGGAGAAACCTGTACCACCACCGCTTTGCAGTATCAGTGCTGCATTCTTCAGGGTGTCAAAGATGCTCTGCATCGAGTCATCTACAGGGAGTACAAAACATGCGGCAAGTTGACCTATATCCTTGCCAGCATTCATAAGAGTAGGAGAGTTCGGCAGGAATCGGAGGTCAGTCATTACATCAAAGAATCTATCCTCCCATCTGGCAGGGTCTTCACCATAGAGTCTTTCCGCAGAGGCAACGGTCTTAGCAACCCTGCGGAACATCTCTTCAGGGGTCTCGATTACCCTTCCATGCTCATCCTTAAGCAGATAACGTGCCCTGAGGACCTTCAGGGCATTCTCTGTGAGGATCATAGTTTATTATACCATTATTTAGACTTTGATTCAGGCCGAAGAGTTTGTGGGTGAATTGGTTAGAGGTTATGGGTTAGAGGTTATGGGTTATG
>JBKBUB010000083.1:0-6546 GCA_046290925.1 Thermodesulfovibrionales bacterium
AGAACCACTCATGTTTATTGAATGTTGCTATAGGTATCGCAGATAAAAGTTTTTTCACCATGCCAGCCCAAATATCAAGATAGTTTTTGCAACGTTTGGGATAAAAGAGGTGTGAGTTACTGAATCCCCTCGCTTAAGAGCTTGTCTATATCGAGGAGGATAATGAGTCTATCTTCAAGCTTACCTATTCCCAAGATGTATTCAGAACCAATCCCGCCTGTTATCAGAGGAGGCGGTTCTATGGTATCCGAGGAAATCCTTAAGACCTCTGACACAGAATCAACAATTAGACCGACGGTAGAGCCAATATCAACAACTATAATCCTCGATTGGAGATCAATCTCTTTTAGGTTGAGGCCAAACCTTTTCCTGAGATTTACCACAGGGATTACCTTTCCCCTGAGGTTTATAACCCCTTCAACAGAAAAGGGGGCTTTGGGCATCGATGTTATATCTGTCATCCTGTTTATCTCCTGAACCTTTAATATATCTATACCATATTCTTCATCACCGAGTTTAAAGGTAACAAGTTGTAATACATCAGGAAATATTGCCACAGTCATGATGCCTCCTACAAATAAAGACTCTAATATATTAATCGAACTTAGGGGGAAAAACTTTAGATCTGATTCTTTGATATCTGGAGATTTCTGCAGTTTTCAGAAGGGGCAAGGCATCTTTCATCACCAAGCCTATAATGGAAAAGTCCTCTACCATCACCAAGTTCCCTGTCACAGGCAACTATACAGGCACCACAGTTTACACAGGATATATCCTTTTTATTCTTTCTCGGAAGGATATTCATAAAGCAAGCCCTCTCGCAACCCTTGCAATCAGTACATTCAGAGATTCTCGATACATCCATCTTGAGTCTTAATGAGATTGGGCTGACCCATCCAAAGAGCATCTGCATAAGACCGGCCGCGCATACATACTTACAGAAGAGGTGTCTGACAAAGATAGAGGTAATCAGCATATATATAGAAACGCCTATAATTCCAGCCTTCACTCCGAAGGTAAAATCCATGTTAGTAATCTGATACCAGATAGTCTTTGGAGCGATAAAGTAACCTGTGAGTGCTATTCCGATTATAGGAGGTATCGAGATAAGGCCCAGCAGTGTGATTATGATAAAGAGAAACCTTTTTTCAGTCTTTATATCAGGATCATTTGGTTTTTTCGAATAGAGACTCCTTCTTCCTTTCAGCTTCAGGGTAAGATAATCGGCCAGTTCGAATAGTGTCCCCTCTGGACAGAACCATCCACAAAAAAACCTTCCTACCAAAAGGCCGAGCAGTGGAAAGATAGAGAGGATAAAAAGCCATGGAAGGATGGCCTTTAAAAGTATAATAAGTGTAACCTGGGTTGCGCCTGAAAGGGAATGGTTTACTATAAGTTCCTTAATACCAAGGCTCCAGACAGAGCCAAAGACAATGAGTTCCTTTGTGGCTGAATCGTATCGTAAAATATTGAGCACAGGCGCAAGAAAGATCAACAGGATAAAGCTTATCTGCGTAAATCTCCTCAGAATAAGAAGATGATGAGATTTTCTTACCTCTGTCCTGTCCATGCCTTATGTTAACAGTGTAAAAAAAACAGGACAATGAGCTAAATCATAACTCTTTCAGTTTCTCCGCCTGATAGTGGGTGATAAGGGCATCTATTATCTCATCGATTGACCCTTCGAGCACCTGCTCAAGTTTATGGAGGGTAAGACCTATCCTGTGGTCTGTTACCCTGTTCTGGGGGAAATTGTATGTTCTGATCCTTTCACTCCTGTCCCCTGTACCAACCTGTGACTTTCTCTCCATCGCCCTTTCCCTCTCCTGCCTTTCCATCTCTATCTCGTAGAGTCTTGACCTCAGAACCTTCATTGCCTTCTCTTTATTCTTGATCTGCGACCTTTCATCCTGGCACTGAACAATTATTCCTGTCGGTATATGAACGATTCTCACAGCAGAATAGGTGGTATTTACGCCCTGACCGCCTGGCCCTGAGGAGCAAAAGGTATCCACCCTCAGGTCTTTTTCCTCTATCTTTATATCGACCTCTTCTGCCTCAGGCAAGACTGCCACGGTTGCTGCCGAGGTATGGATCCTTCCTGATGCCTCTGTGACAGGCACCCTCTGGACGCGATGAACACCACTTTCATATTTCAGCCTACTATATGCTCCTTTCCCTTCAATTGAGGCAATAATCTCCTTTAACCCTCCAAGGCCCGTTGGGTTTGAATCTATGACCTCGACCTTCCATCTCCTCGATTCTGCATATTTCGAATACATCCTGAAGAGGTCTGCGGCAAATAGTGCTGCCTCTTCGCCACCCGTCCCTGCCCTTATCTCAAGGATAACACTCCTCTCATCCCTCGGGTCCTTTGGAAGAAGCATTAACTTTAGTTCATTCTCAACAAGAACCTTTCTCTCCTTCAGTTCGTCCAGTTCTATTTGAGCAAGTTCCCTGAGATCACCATCTCCACCTTTTAGCAACTCCTCGGTCTCCTCTATATCAAGGAGTATCTTCTCATATTCCCTTATCTTGTCAACGAGGGGTTGCAATTCGGCCTGCTCCTTCGAATATTTCTGAAGTTGTTGCGGATTAGAGAAGACCTCGGGCCTCGTCATAAGGTCTGTCAGTTCTTCATATTTTTCTTCTATGCTTTTAAGCTTCTCGAGCATTTCCATCTTCTAAGCTTATCACCTCTTTAAGGGCTATTATTGCCACCTCTAATTGTGAGTCATCAGGCTCTCTCGTTGTTAATCCCTGCAGCATGAGACCAAGCAAACTAAGAATATACATAATTGGATTTCCCTTCATCCTGGCTGTCAACCTGAGAATTTCATAAGACAACCCTGCTATTAATGGTATAAGGATTATCCTTGACACAAACTTTGCCCCGAAAGGCCATGACTGCGGTATCAGGGCAAAGACCAGTATGCTTGTTACCATTACTATAAGGAGAAAACTCGTTCCGCACCTTGGATGCCGAGGACTGAAAGGTCTTACATTTTCAATTATGAGTTCCTTTCCTGACTCATAGGCATGAATCACCTTATGCTCGGCACCGTGGTACTCAAAAACCCTTCTCATCTCTTTCCATAAACCTATTGAAGCTATATAGAACAGGAATATGCCAACCCTTATAATGCCATCAACGAGATTAAAGAAAAATGAATTTTTAGATACAATATGGACAAAATGGCCCGTGACCTTTGTGAGATAGAGTGGTAAGAATATAAAAAGCGCCACAGCAAGTAGTGAGGCCACTCCAATAGTGACCGCTATTGATAACGAACTAAGGTTATCATCCTTCTCATCGCCATATGCCTTTTTTGCGGAAAACTCCAAGGCCCTTATACCTATGACAAGGGCATGATAAAGGGCAACAACGCCTCTCAGAAAAGGGAGTTTAAAAAAAGAGGGGAGACTGCTGAGCCTCTCTCTCTTTAGATGGATCTCACCTTTTTCATTTCGAACAGCAACGGTCCAACCCTTCGGGGCCTTCATCATCACACCTTCTATTACCGCCTGTCCTCCAATATTTTTCAATTCATACTCCTTTGGGATAAATCATCCAAAAAAAAGCCGTTAGCCTATAAGTCAGGCTAACGACTTATCCCTATCGAATTAATCTATTTCTTAGCGTATTTCTTCTTGAACTTCTGAACCCTTCCTTCAGCGTCAACGAGTTTCTGCTTACCCGTGAAGAAGGGATGACACTTCGAACAGATGTCAACATGGATTACAGGTTTTGTTGACCTCGTAACAAAACTCTCACCGCAGGCACAGATAACCTTTGCCTCTTTATACTCAGGATGAATGCCTTCCTTCAATTTTGACCTCCTTTTTTTATATATACTAATACAATGACCTAAATTTTGGCAAGGGAATGCCAATCAATAAGAGATGGTATAATATCTCATGCTCAATTTTGGTCTTATTTCAAGAGATAATCTTTCTCGCACAGGTTTAATCAAAACAGACAGGGGCAACATCCATACCCCTGTCTTCATGCCCGTTGGAACGAATGCGACGGTTAAGGCAATGACACCCGAGGAACTCAATGATATAGGCGCCGAGATAATCCTGGCAAATACCTATCATCTCTACCTAAGACCTGGGCATGAAATAATCAAATCGATCGGCGGACTCCACAGGTTCATGAACTGGGATAAGCCAATCCTTACCGACAGCGGTGGCTTTCAGGTCTATAGCCTCGCCCTTTTGAGGGACATAACAGAAGATGGTGTTTATTTCCGATCCCATGTTGATGGCTCTATGCACTTCATAGGCCCACGAGAGGCAATGATGGTTCAGTCAGCCCTGGGTTCTGATATAGCTATGGTCTTTGATGAATGCACCCCCTATCCTGCAACATATGAATATACCCTGAATTCCCTGAGACTTACCACGAAATGGGCGAGGATGTGTAAAGAATGGGTAACGGGTTGTGGGTCATGGGTCAATCAGGCAATCTTTGGCATAGTTCAGGGTGGTATGTACAGAGACCTGAGAAGACAGAGCCTTGAAGAGTTGCTTGAAATCGGATTTGATGGATACGCGGTCGGTGGGTTAAGCGTTGGTGAGCCAAAGGAGATGATGTATGAGATTATAGACTTTATAGGCCCGATGCTTCCTGAAGATAAGCCTCGTTATTTAATGGGAATAGGGGATTTAATGGATGTCATAGTGGCGGTTGAGGCGGGATTTGACATGTTTGATTGTGTGATGCCAACAAGGAATGCACGTAATGGAACACTTTTTACGAGTCAGGGAAGGATAAGCATAAAGAGGGCTGAATATAAGGCTGATCAGGAGCCTCTCGACCCTGAGTGCAACTGTTATACATGCAGGAATTACACGAGGGCCTATCTAAGGCATCTCTTCCTAACAAAAGAGATACTCTCGATGAGGTTGAATACAATCCATAACCTATTTTTCTACCTCGATTTCTTTAAGAAGATGCGAGAGGCCATAAACAACTGTAGATTCAATGAATTTAAGAAGGAATGGGAAGGTATCTTGTGGAAAGAGGCCGTGCCGTAAGAAATGTCCTTATCTATACATTAATCGCCAACTCCTTTGTGGCACTGGCAAAGGTAATCTTCGGTTATCTCACCAATTCTATCTCTATATTATCCGATGGTTTCCACTCCTTTTTTGATGGTGTTTCAAATATCGTAGGCCTTATAGGCATCAGCATTGCCTCCCATCCACCTGACAGTAGACATCCTTACGGCCATAGAAAGTATGAGACCTTATTCACCCTTATAATAGCAGCAATGATCTTCGCAACCTGTTATCAGATCCTGAGGAGTGCCTATGAATCCCTTTCTAACACCCCTAAGACAACTGTCACTGTCACGAGTTTTGCCATCATTTTAATTACTTTATCAATAAATACCATAGTCATGCTCTATGAGACGAGAAAGGGAAAGGAACTGGGTAGCGAGTTTCTCCTTGCCGATGCCCGGCATACGAAGAGCGATATCTTTGTCTCCCTTTCTGTCCTTATAGGGCTCCTCCTCTTCAGGGCTGGCTATACGAGGGTCGATGCCATTGTTGGTGTGGTCATTGCCTTGCTTATAGCGAAGATGGGATATGAGATAATAAAGGAGGCCTCTACGGTCCTCGTTGATACGGTCTGCATCGATACAGGTCTTATTGAGAAGGCACTCAGGGATGTTGAAGGAGTGAAGGGTTGTCATGATATAAGGACGAGGGGGACTATTAAATCTATATTCCTTGACCTCCATGTCTGTGTGAGACCAGATATAACCTTAGAGGAGGCCCATGACATTGCTGACAGGGTCGAGGCAATGATTAAGGAGAGATTCCCTGATGTGGTAGATATAGTTGTTCATGTTGAACCAGATAAAGGATAAAATCTACAGGCTAAGGATTAAACCTGACATATCCCTGAGGACCATATCAGCCCCTGAATTAAGAAGGGTTTCGTAAGGATATGGCCCGGTCGCTACTGCTATAGCGTTGGCTCCGTGGACCTTTGCGCATTCCACATCCCTCGGCGTATCACCTATTACAATGCAATCTCTGTAATCTATTCCCTTTTTATAGACCTCCCTAAACCTTTCAACCGCTACAGGAAGAAGCCTGTTTCTGTCCTCGTCATCATCTCCATAGGCTCCAACAGAGAAATAATGGTTAATTCCAAAGGGACTGAGCTTTATCCTGGCACCTTCCTTTATATTTCCTGTCAACAGACCAATGGTAAAATCCTCTTTTTCAACCAGTGTCGCAAGTGCCTCTCTTATAAAAGGCTTGAGGTGTCTCCTCGGATTTTCGATCTGATATTTAAGGTGTCTTATATAATTCCTGCAGAGGATTTCTATATTTCCGTTTTCAGAATCGAGGCCGTACCTTTTCAGGGCCTCCTTCATTATCTGGATATCCGTCTTCCCAGCCATGCTAATCCCCTTAAAGGCATCGGGGATAGAAAATACCTCTTCAAAGGCAAGATTCAGAGATCTTGTACCTGCCTCTCCTGAGTCAATAAGGGTTCCGTCTATGTCAAATAGAATGAGTTTC
>JBKBUB010000084.1:0-6384 GCA_046290925.1 Thermodesulfovibrionales bacterium
TACCATATCTTAATCTGCATGATGGATGCGCTTCCCATCGTTCAGGCCGCAAGTTTATTAGCTATTTCTTTGCAGTGCCAGGCTATATTCTTTATGACATCGAGAATATTTATATACAATGCCGAGGCCTTTGGCAGGCAGAGACCTTCAATGAGTCTCTCTTCATGCTGTGTGGCATAATCGGTTGCCCTTCTCACAATTCCTGCCTCCGACTCTCTTATATAATTTCCGAGTATAGAGTTTGGTGCAAGTATTATATCAGAGGTAGGTCTGATGATGTCTGCAAGTCTCTGAAGCAGGAATGTTATCTCGGAGATAGCGCGATCACTGAAAAGGATGTCTTCCTTTACCTTTGTTGAAATTAACTCTGAGAGTTTCTCGATATTTTCTGTAATCCTGAGAAGGCTGGTTGGTACAGTGGTATAGTGCTTCATGTGAGGATTGTCTCTTGCCTGAACTACAACCTTCTCTGTCATAGAAAGGATGAGTCTTTTTAAATCCCCAATCTTTTCTTGTATGCCCAGAAGGGGAGAAACGTTATTATAGATAAAGGCTGTCTGAAGTAATGATACGAATTCCTCAATGCTACCACCGATATCATTAAGGGTCTTTAATATCTCCTTTGCATCTTCTTTCATAGTGCCTCCTTTCCAATTAGTTTAAATAATGTTCGGATGAGAAAAGTCCGGTACTCAGGTAGCGGTCCCCTCTATCAGGAAAGATAGCCACGACCTTTTTCCCTTTTTTCAACCTTTCAGCCACCTTCGTTGCTGCCCACATTGCAGCACCTGAGGATATTCCTGCCAGTATACCCTCTTTAAGAGAGAGCAGCCTTGTCATATTCATTGCATCCTCATCCGTTACAAGTATTATCTCATCGTAGATCTTAGTATTAAGGACACCAGGGAAAAACCCGGCACCGATACCGGCTATCCTATGTTTGCCTGGAGCACCCCCTGATAGTATTGCTGATGCTGCAGGTTCAACCGCCACGACCAAGGTGTGAGGGTTTCTTTCTTTCAGTACTTCTCCTACCCCTGTAATAGTCCCACCTGTTCCAACCCCTGCCACAAAGGCGTCAGGAATGCCTATGGAATCTATTATCTCGATAGCGGTGGTTTTTCTGTGAACCTCGGGATTGGCAGGATTCTCAAACTGCATCGGCATAAAATAATCTGGGTTATCCCTGTATATCTCTTCTGCCCTTTCGACGGCGCCAAGCATTCCTTTATCCCCTGGTGTTAATATCAACTCCGCTCCATAGGCCTGAAGTAATTGCCTTCTTTCAAGGGACATAGTTTCTGGCATGGTGAGGATGAGTCTATATCCCTTAACGGCAGATACCATTGCAAGGCCGATCCCTGTGTTGCCGCTTGTGGGCTCAATTATCGTACCACCCTGTTTGAGCCTTCCTTCTTTCTCTGCTGTCACAATCATTGATAGAGCTATCCTGTCCTTGACAGAACCGCCAGGGTTAAACCCCTCAAGTTTTGCCCATATCTCTGCACCACCTTCGGGTGAAAGATGGTTTATTCTTACAATTGGGGTGTTTCCTATGAGTTTGAGTATATCTGTGTGAACCTTCATGAGTCCATTATATCATAATTGAACAGGCCAATACCTTTCTGAGACCTAATCTATTTTAATGTCGCATGAATTCGGAGGCCGGTATGCCTCAAAAACTTTTATAATGCGATTTGATATTAAGGTTATGGGTGATGGGTTATGGCAATTAGCTCATAGCTCTTGGCTCATGGCTATGAACGATGAACTATGAGCTATGAACGATGAGCGATGACCTATGACCTATGACCTCTGACCTATTAACCAATAATGGCTAATTTTTGCAATGTTTTGGGTTATTTAGGTTCACAGGAGCATCAACCTTCTGTGAATATCAGCAGCAGCGCGCTTGCCAGCTCCCATTGCACTTATTACTGTTGCAGCACCTGTTACGATATCACCACCTGCCCAAACGCGATCCTTCGTAGTCTTTCCTGTTTCTATGTCAGCTATTACAGTGCCATGTCTTGATCTTTCAAGACCTCCAGCATTAAAAAAGACAAGAGGATTTGGGCTTGTCCCTAATGCCATTATTACCGTATCAGTTTCCATCTCGAATTCAGAGCCTTCAACAGGTTCAGGCCTTCTCCTTCCTGAAGAATCAGGCTCACCGAGTCTCATCCTTATACATCTCATTGCCCTGACATTACCTTTATTATCCCCTATTATCTCCACAGGATTCGTGAGAAAATCAAAGATAACGCCCTCTTCCTCGGCATGGACTACCTCTTCTCTTCTTGCTGGCACCTCTTCCTTTGACCTTCTATAGACTATGTGAACCTCACCGTCCATTCTTAATACATTCTGGAGCCTGAGGCTGCATCTTGCAGCATCCATAGCGACATTCCCTGCTCCTATAACAGCGACCCTTTTGCCTACTCGCACAGGTGTGTCATAATCAGGGAAGAGATAGGCCTTCATTAAGTTTACCCTTGTTAAAAACTCATTCGCAGACATGACGCCATTAAGGTTTATACCTGGTATATTCATAAATTGAGGAAGCCCTGCCCCTGTTCCAAGAAACACAGCATCAAATTCTGAAAGGAGGTCATCGAGCATCAGTGTCCTGCCTATGATGTGGTCGGTGAGTATTTCTATTCCAAGACATTCTATCGCATAATTAATCTCTTCATGAACAACCCTCTTGGGAAGGCGGAATTCAGGGATTCCGTATATAAGCACCCCTCCTGGTGTGTGAAGGGACTCGAATATAGTTACGGCATGGCCAAATCTTGCAAGGTCTACAGCACAGGTTAAACCAGCAGGTCCTGAGCCGACAATAGCTATTCTTTTATTAGTCTTCTCTGCCTTTTCTAAGGGGCAGGTGCGATGTTTGAGTTCGTAATCTCCTACAAACCTTTCGAGTCTACCAATTGCAACAGGTTCTCCCTTTTTACCGAGCAGGCAATTGCCCTCGCATTGCCTTTCCTGTGGACATACCCTTCCACAGATGGCAGGGAGATTGTTTTTAACCTTCATTATCTGAATAGACCTTACTATATCACCTTCCCTGAGAGCCTTAATGAACTGAGGTATTAATACTCCAACAGGACAGCCCTCAACGCACTTAGGTTCCTTACACTGGAGACATCTCTCAGCTTCCTTCATGGCTATCTCTTCAGGATAACCGAGGGCTACCTCGTCAAAATTCCCCCTTCTTATAAGGGCATCCTGGGTGGGTATCTCATGGCGGTTTATCCTGAGGCGATCTCTTTGGTTCATTTCAGCATCTCATTAATTATGAATCAAGCCTGCACTTATGAGCCCAGTGCTCAACCGCTATACTTTCTTCCTTCTTATAAAATTGAAGGCGAGTAAGAAGGTTGTCCCAGTTGACGACGTGGGCATTAAACTCTGGACCATCGACGCAGACAAATCTTGACTCATCCCCGACAATTACACGACAACCTCCACACATGCCAGTGCCATCAATCATTATCGGATTAAGGCTGACGATGGTATGTACATTAAAGGGCTTCGTGACGAGGGAAACATATTTCATCATAATCGCAGGTCCTATGGCCCATACCCTCGCTATGCTACTATTGCTGTTGAGGATCTCTTTTAGTGGTTCTGTAACGACCCCTTTTCTGCCGTAGGAACCATCATCAGTGCATATTATTAGTTCATTCGAGACCTTTTTCATCTTTTCTTCCCAGAATAGAAGTCCTTTACCTCTCGCCCCCAAGATAGATATCACATAATTCCCCTTTTCTTTTAAGGCCTTTGCTATTGGATAAATAGGTGCAATCCCAACACCACCGGCAATGCATATTACCTTTCCATAATATTCTATCTCAGAGGGATGACCGAGGGGGCCTGCAAAGGTAGCAATTTTATCACCTGGATTCAATGTACCGAGGTGCATCGTTGACTTCCCCACCTCCTGAAAGACTATTGTCACTGTCCCTTCTTCCCTGTTAAAATCCGCTATTGTAAGGGGAATCCTTTCACCTTCCTCGTTAATCCTTAATATGATAAACTGACCAGGCAACGCAGCTCTTGCAACATGGGGTGCCTCGATGACCATGGACTTTATCGCAGGGCTTAACACTTCCTTTTGAAGAATCCTGTACATAGATTATGTTAACAGAAAACTTTATTAATTACCAGATTTTAACTCTTTGTGTTATCATAAAAACTATGATAGCTATTGTTGATTATGGCATGGGGAATCTCAGGAGTGTTGAAAAGGGCTTTCTCAAGGTTGGAATAGATGCCGTAGTAACAAGAAATCCCCTTGATATAGATAATGCATCAGGAATTGTCCTTCCTGGCGTTGGTGCCTTCAGGGATTGTATGAAGAATCTTACAGAGTCATTATTAATGGATTCAATTGTAAGGTCTATTGAAAAGGGAAAACCTTATCTTGGCATATGCCTTGGTTTACAGATACTATTCACAGAATCGGAGGAATTTGGCCTGTCCAGAGGGTTAGACATCCTAAAAGGAAAGGTTGTCAGGTTCAGGTTCGATTCTAAGGATTTAAAGATACCACACATGGGCTGGAACAACATCATAATAAAAAAAAGACCACCTGTCCTCAAAGATATAGATGATGGTAGCTTTTTCTATTTTGTTCATTCTTACTATGTAGTGCCTGAGGATAAAGGGGTAGTAGCCACTGTAACAGATTATGGTCTCGAATTCACCTCAATGGTCTGGAAGGATAACATAATGGCTACCCAGTTTCACCCTGAGAAGTCCCAATCCCTTGGTTTGAAAATACTCAAGGCCTTTGGAGATTTTGTAGCAACTCACTGATAGTCTTATTTAAGACTGGATGAACCTTATCAGGGGCTATCTCTGAAAGTGGCCTTAGAACAAAGTCCCTTTCGTGCATAAAAGGATGAGGTATCTTTAAGTCAGATCTCTCATAGATCAGGTCATTATATAAGAGTATATCTATGTCAATAATCCTCGGCCCCCACTTGTAGGTCTCAGTCCTTCCCATCTCTTTCTCTATTTCCTTGACAACCTGAAGGAGTTTATCAGGTGGAAGATCGGTCTCGACCTCAACAGCCATGTTTATAAAATATGGTTGCTCCCTGACACCCCAGGGTTCTGTCTCATACATAAGAGATCTCTTTTTTATAGTCATGCCTTTTTCTTCCATGGCTTTGAGGGCTTTAAGGCAGTTGTCTTCTCTTCTGCCAAGATTAGAACCGATACTTAGATAAACAGTGGCCATTACTTATAACCCATTACAGATTAAGCATTTAGTGCCTTCCCTATCCTTTCAATAGCCTCTTTGATCCTATCTACATTCACTGTAAGGGCAAACCTCACATACCCTTCACCTGGAGAGCCAAAGCCAACGCCTGGGGTTATCATTACTCCAGCCTTTTCTAATAAATGGGCAACAAATCTTGAGGAGTCAAAACCTTCTGGTACCCTTGCCCAGAGGTAAAAGGTCGCAAGAGGTTTTATTACTTGAAGACCCATTCTCTTCAGTCCCTCATAAAGTGTATCTCTTCTCTCCTGGTAGATATCCCTGATAGGTCTAAGAACATCGTCGCCTGTTTTGAGGGCGGTTATTGCTGCTTCCTGAATAGCCTGAAAGACGCCTGAGTCAAGGTTTGTCTTTATCTTCCCCAGTCCTGCTATCACATCCCTGTTACCGACAGCAAATCCAATCCTCCAGCCTGTCATGTTATAGGTCTTTGAGAGGGAATGAAACTCTATCCCGACCTCTTTTGCGCCGTCAACTTCAAGAAAACTCATGGGTCTTAGACCATCGTAATAGATTTCTGAGTAGGCAGCATCATGACACACGATTATATTATAAGATCTCGCAATCTCTACAACCTTCTCAAAGAATTCCTTTCCTGCTACTGCCGATGTGGGATTGTTAGGATAATTTATGAACATAAGCTTTGCTTTTTTGAGGATATCCTCAGGTATTGAAGAAAAATCAGGCAAAAACCTGTTCGACTCATAAAGGGGCATTATATAAGACACCCCTCCCGCAAAGAGTGTTCCCACAGGATAAACAGGATAACCTGGAGATGGGACAAGCACAATATCACCTGGATTCACAAAGGCAAGAGGTATATGGCCTATGCCTTCCTTAGAGCCTATAAGAGACAAGACCTCTGTTGAAGGGTCGAGGTCTACATTAAATCTTATTTTATACCAGTCAGCCACTGCCTTCCTGTAAGAAGGCATCCCTTCATAGGAAGGGTACCTATGGTTTGAAGGATCTTCAACCGCTCTTTTCATTGCCTCCACAATATTTTGTGGTGTTGGCATATCCGGGTCTCCGATGCTGAGGTCGATAAGGTCAACGCCTCTTGCCTTTGCCTCAGCCTTCTTCCTGTC
>JBKBUB010000085.1:0-6328 GCA_046290925.1 Thermodesulfovibrionales bacterium
CCAGCTCCAGCACCAGCACCTGGCAAATAAATTATTCTTTTTTCAGGGGTGCTTTAAAGCACCCCTGAAAATTGCTTTTTTAATCTCTTTTGTTTATAATAAAACACTTAATTTAAAAGAGTGGTTCATATGGCCACTCTTTTGTTTTATGAGCAATAGATTAGAAGAAAAGATTCAGGATCTTGCAAAAAGGGTTGCCGAGGATTATGGCTATGACCTCGTCGAGGTCAATCTGCTTGGCAAAGGGAAAAGGACTCTATTGAGAGTTTACATTGATAAGGAAGGTGGGGTAACCCTTAATGACTGCGAATTCTTTAGCAGGAGGTTTGAAAATATCCTCGATATAGAAGACCCTATTCAGGGGCCGTATACATTAGAGGTATCATCTCCAGGTTTAAACAGGCCTCTAAGGAAGATTGAGGATTTCAGAAAAAATATAGGAAGAATGATAAGGGTAATAACAAGGCAGAAGATAGATAACCAGACCTTCTTTATCGGTAGGATAACCGATGTTACAGAAAATTTTGTGCATCTACAGGCAAAAGAAGGAAAAAAAGAGGTAATAATACCTTTAGAGGTAATAGACAGGGCTAATTTAGAGATCGAAATAAAATGACAAAGGAACTGTGTTACATTATTGATCAGATCAGCAGGGAAAAGGGGATACCGAGGGAAACCCTTTTGCAGACCCTCGAGGCCGCTTTACTCTCTGCTGCAAGAAAGAGATTTGGTGGTAGGGTTAGCGTAAACCTTAAAATAGACCCAAAGACATGCTCAATCTCTGTCTTTGAGACCAAGAAGATCGTTGAGACCGTGATGAACAAGGATGAGGAGATCTCCGTTGCAGAGGCAAGAAAACTCTTCCCCGAGAAAAGTTTAGGGGATACTGTAGACATCCCTCTTCCCCTTCAAGAGTTCGGAAGGATAGCAGCCCAGACAGCTAAGCAGGTTATATTCCAACGAGTCCGTGAAGCAGAGCGTGACATCATTTATAAGGAATTTAAGGACAAGGTGGGTCATATTATTAGTGGAGTAGTAATGCGCAAGGAAAAGTGAATATATTATATAAACATCGGCAAGACAGAGGCCCTTCTGCCGCAGAAAGAGGCGTTGCCAGGAGAAAATCTGAAGAGGGGAGATACTGTTAGGGCATATATCGAAGAAGTCAGAATAACGCCAAAGGGTCCTGTAATTTACCTTTCAAGGTCAGACCCAAGGTTTGTCTCGGAACTCTTCAAGATGGAGGTACCCGAAATAAGTGAAGGGCTTGTTATTATAAAGGATATAGTTCGCGAGCCCGGTGAGAGGACTAAGATTGCTGTCTATTCCACAAATCCAACCATTGACCCTGTGGGTGCCTGTGTAGGGATGAAGGGAACGAGGGTACAATCTATAGTGAGGGAATTGAGAGGAGAGAGGATCGATATCATCCCATGGACAGACGACCCGAGGATTCTCATAGCTCGTGCATTGAGTCCTGCCACAATAGATAGGATCGGTATAGATGAGGAGCAAAAGGCTGCAACAGTAATCGTAAATGACCAGCAGTTATCCATTGCAATCGGGAAGAGAGGTCAGAATATAAGACTTGCAAAAAAGCTGACAGGCTGGGATATAGAGGTATTAGGTGAGTCAGAATACTCTAAGATGAAGACAGAAGAGTCTGAGAAAGATCAGAATGAAGAAACCCCTCAATAGACCTTAACGGTGCATAAATTTGGAGGCTATCTTGCCTCAAAAACTTTTATAATGCGATTTGATATGAAAGGTGAATGGGTGAATAGGTGAATAGGCCACTTCACCATTCACCTAATAAAATTAATAGGCTGATTTTTGCGATGTTTGGGTAGAGATGTCACTTCTGGAGTCCCCTATCCAATATATTAAGGGCGTAGGTCCCCAAAGGGCCAGGCTCCTTGGTAAACTGAACATTAAGACAGTAAGAGATGCCCTTTTTTATCTTCCCTTCAGGTATGAAGACAGAAGAAATTTAAAGAAAATCTGCGATCTCACTTATGGAAACATCGAAACAATAAGGGGAAGGGTCATTTCTATGAATATGATAGAGTTGCCACAAAGGGGTTTTGAAGATCATCGCAGAAAAAAGAGAAAGATAACCATCCTTGAAATACTTATATCGGATGGAACAGGAACAATTAAGGCAAAATGGTTTAATCAGCCTTACATGAAGAACAATTTTAAAAGAGGTCAGGAAATAATCATCTCTGGAATAAGCAAGCCCTCCTACGGAGGTAGCGGATTAGAGATTATTAACCCTGAATACGAACTGATAGGGGAGGACAATGACTTTATCCACACATCGAGGATCGTACCTATTTATAGGGCTACAGAGGGAATAAGCACAAGGATCTTAAGGGCAATTATGTATAATATTTTGTCCTCATGCAGAGGTCAGATAATCGACCCGCTTCCAGAAAAAATCAGAGGTCATTATAGCCTTCCATCTCTTTCAGACAGTATCTATGAGTGCCACTTTCCTTCAGAAAACTCTGATATATATGACTTTAACAGGAGGACAAGTCCTTACCACAAGAGGCTTTCCTTTGATGAGATTTTCAATTTAGAGATCGGTATTGCCAAGATAAAAAATGGCCAGATCAAGGAAAAAGGTATATCTTTCAATCCCAAAGAAAGGTTTGTTAATGAACTTCTCAGCAGGCTCGATTTTGAATTGACAGATGCACAGAAAAGGGTATTCCATGAGATTCTGGAGGATATGAGGAAACCATTTCCAATGAACAGGCTCATTCAGGGGGATGTCGGATGTGGAAAGACAATTGTGGCCCTTATGGCTATGTTAACCGCCGTAGAATCAGGGTATCAGGCTGCCTTAATGGCGCCCACAGAGATACTTGCAGAGCAGCATTATATAAATATTCACAAGCTTGTTGAGGACCTCGGTCTCAGCATCTGCCTTCTTTCCAGCAGTCAAAAGGAAAGACCGATCCAGGAAATAGCAAATGGAGAGATTGATATTATCGTTGGTACCCATGCTATCATTCAGGAAGAAATAAGATTCAAAAGGCTCGGCCTCGTCGTGATTGATGAGCAGCATAGATTTGGCGTTATGCAGAGGTCTGCCCTCAGAAAAAAAGGCAAAAACCCTGATGTACTTGTCATGACAGCAACACCGATACCGAGAACCCTCGCAATGACAGTTTATGGCGACCTCGATTATTCGATTATTGACGAGCTTCCTCCTAACAGAAGACCTGTAATCACCAGGGTTTTTAAAAACAATCAGAAGCAATATATATATCAGAAGATAAAAGAAGAGGTTGCTAAGGGGAGACAAGTATATGTAGTTTATCCTGTTATTGAGGAATCCGAGAATCATGATCTGAAATCAGCTATAACAGGAAAAGAGGCTTTTGAAAAAATCTTCCCTGATTTAAGAATCGGTCTTGTTCACGGCAAGATGAAGGCGCAGGAGAGGGAGGCCATGATGTTAGCCTTCAAGAAAGGTGAGATAGACATACTTGTAAGCACCACCGTTATTGAGGTTGGTGTTGACGTTCCTAATGCAACCCTCATGCTGATTGTCCATGCCGAAAGGTTTGGCCTTGCCCAGCTTCATCAATTAAGGGGACGGGTTGGCAGGGGTGCAGATCAGTCCTTCTGCTATCTTTTAGCATATGATCCCTTAAGTGAGGAGGCAAAGAGGAGACTCGATGTAATGGTCAAAAGTAACAACGGTTTTGTTATTGCTGAAGAAGACCTCAATATACGAGGTCCTGGTGAATTCTTTGGAACAAGGCAATCAGGTATGCCCGACCTTAAGATAGCGAGCATAGTAAGAGACGTTGACCTCATAGATATGGCACGGAGAGAGGCTTTCAAGATTATCGATTCAGATCCCGAATTGAAGGGGTTTCCGCTCCTGAGAGACGCTGTCGAGCGTTTCTGGGCAGGCAAGATAGAAATCTTCAAGACAGTATAGGAGGGAATATGTGGAAAAGGGTAAGAGATAGCTTAGAAGGGGGAATAGAAAAAATAAGATGGTTTTCTACCTTATTGAACGAAAGAGTAAAGGTGGAGCTATCATTGTTTAAGCTCCTTAACAGGTCCTCAGAGGTGGAAAAAAAACGAGATTCGATACTTAAGGCTATCGGTGAGAGGGTATTAGAACTAAGGGATAAATCAGAGAGGAATATCCTCAGAGATCCATCCATAATTGAACTAATAAATCAATTAAAGACTATAGAAAATGAGATGGATGAGATAAGGGATAAAGTTCTCGAATTGAGTAAGATAGAAATATGATTCTGATGTATATTATAACCTTTGTATTTGGTGCCATAATAGGTTCTTTCTTGAACGTCTGCATACATAGATTGCCGCGAAACCTCTCTATCATAAGTCCTTCTTCGAGATGCCCTTCATGCCAGTCACCTGTAAGACCCTACGATAATATACCGGTCTTGAGCTATATAATCCTCAAAGGTCGCTGCAGAGATTGCAAGACCTGGATTTCACCTCGTTATCCCCTTGTGGAATCTCTAAATGCCCTCATGTATATATTTACTATCTGGAAATTTGGCCTCGGTTGGTACACCCCTTTTCTGTTCGCCTTTATATCGAGCTTAATAGTAATTACTTTTATTGATCTCGACTTCCAGATAATTCCTGATTCTATTACCATTCCAGGAGTTCTAATCGGGTTAACAGCAGGTTCGTTGGTAATACCTGATCCATTTGCAAGAATACATCATGTAGGCTTCTTTAATTCCATTGTCGGCATCATTTCTGGAGGGGGATTATTTTACCTAATAGCCATCTTTGGCGAGAAGGTCTTTGGCCAGGAGGCCATGGGTGGTGGTGATATAAAACTAATGGCCATGATAGGTGGCTTTTTAGGATGGAAATCAATCCTCTTGACCACCTTTGCAGCAAGTCTTACAGGTTCGATTGCTGGTATCCTATTAATGATAATAAAAGGCAGGGGAAAAGGGTTGAAGGTTCCTTTCGGACCTTTCATAGCGCTTGGTGCAATAATAAGCCTCTTCTTTGGCCAGGAAATCCTGCGACTCTATTTAGGAAGATGAACGAGTTAGGCCAATTTTTATTATTAGCCTTCTTACTCCTTTTCATCTTTCTCGTCTCTTTCTTATCTATCAGGACAATAATCAAACTGAAAAAGGCAAAAGACAAAAAAGAAGAGCAAGGTAAAAGCGATATCAGTTTTGTCGTTGACACATTTCATGATCTCCTTTCCAAGTTGAAGCAAAAAGAAAGGGAACTGGATGAACTCAGAAAGAAGGCAGAGGCAAGGGCAGGAATAATTGAGAGTTACAACGAATATATCCTTCAGAGTGTTCCCAGCGGCGTGATAAGTTTCGACAAAGATATGAAGGTAACAAAGGTCAATTCTGCGGCTGAGAGGATTCTCGATATAAGGGCAGCGGATGTTATCGGCATGAACTTCAAGGATATTTTCAGGGAACCCCTCATTTCCCTTCTGAGCAGAATTGACCTTGCCGAGAGAAAGGAAATTCAGTATGTAACCGATTCAGGAAGGAATATATACCTTGGTTTGACAGTGACACCTCTGATCAATGGAGAAGGTGATGTGATAGGACAGATTATGGTTTTTACAGACCTGACCGATCTAAAGGCGCTCAAGGCTCAGGCAGAATTGAGGGACCGATTATCGAGCCTCGGCGAGATGGCAGCAGGAATAGCTCACGAACTAAGAAATCCTATGGGTGTAATAGCAGGATATACAAAGATTCTCCAGAAAAAGGTAAACCCGACACTGCTTGAGATTGTGGATTCTATATCAAAAGAAATAGTTGTGATGGACAGGATAATCTCGGATTTTCTCTTCTTTGCGAAACCTGCTGACATAAACCCCTATGAACTGAATTTAAGAAAACTGATTGAGGATTGTCTCGATAATATCAAAGGGTCAAAAAACATATCCTCAGAGATAAAGATACTCACAGATCTCGAAGGTCTGCCCAAGGTATCAGGAGACGAGATACTCCTCAGACAAGCATTTAATAATATTATTCAGAATGCAGTTGAGGCAATGCCTCAGGGTGGTCAATTGAGGGTTAACTATAAAATAAGTTCTGATTTTATTGAGCTATCAATCTCTGATACAGGCCATGGAATACCTCCTGACATTAAAGAAAAGGTCTTTTTGCCTTTTTATTCAACAAAGGAAAAGGGAACAGGCCTTGGTCTCGCAATAGCACAAAAGATAATAGTTTCTCACAGAGGAGACATCACAATCAGAGATTCAGAAAAAGGCTCAACCTTCATCATAAGATTACCAATAAAAGATTTCCCCTAAAACAGATTT
>JBKBUB010000086.1:0-6315 GCA_046290925.1 Thermodesulfovibrionales bacterium
CAAGAATAAGCAAGGATGATGGAGAAAAGACGGGTAGTTGTAACAGGCCTGGGTCTTATAACCCCCCTCGGCATAGGTGTTGATTCTTCCTGGAGGGCCTTTCTTGAGGGTAAGTCAGGGATAGGAAGGATTACGCGCTTTGACGCCTCTGACCTTTCTGTTCATATAGCTGGTGAGGTAAAGGACTTTGATCCTTCCCTTTACATAGAACAGAAGGAGATTAAAAAGATGGATAGGTTTATCCATTTTGCCCTTGCTGCCTCAACAATGGCCATTGAGGATTCAGGTATAAGGATAACAGATGAAAATGCTGAAAGGATAGGGGTGATAATAGGTTCAGGTATTGGAGGACTTCCTGCCATAGAACATTATCACAAGGTATACCTCGAAAAGGGATACAGGAGAATTACACCATTCTTTATACCTATGCTCATTATTAATCTCGCATCAGGGCAGGTCTCGATCAAATTCGGTGCTAAGGGGCCAAATTCCGCTGTTGCCACGGCCTGTGCCACAGGCAGTCATGCCATAGGAGATGCATTCAGGATTATTCAAAGGGGAGAGGCTGATGTAATGATAGCAGGAGGTACAGAGTCTGTTATAACCCCCCTTGCAATTGGTGGGTTTGCTGTTATGAAGGCCCTTTCAACGAGAAATAACGAGCCTGAAAGGGCAAGCAGGCCCTTTGATGTTGACCGTGATGGGTTTGTCATGGGAGAGGGCGCGGGTATCGTTGTCTTAGAGAGTCTGGAGAATGCAAAGGCGAGGGGAGCCAGGATATATGCAGAGGTTGTTGGGTATGGTATGACCTCAGATGCCTACCATATTACCGCACCTGCTCCTGAAGGAGAAGGTGCAGCTACCTGCATGAGCCTTGCCTTAAAGGATGCTGGTGTATCACCTGATGTAGTTGACTATATAAATGCCCATGGAACATCCACAAAATATGGTGACGAGATAGAGACAGCAGCCATAAAAAGGGTCTTTGGAGAACATGCCTACAGACTTTCTGTAAGTTCAACCAAGTCTATGACAGGACATCTCCTCGGTGCTGCTGGCGGTGTTGAGGCTGTAGTGAGTGTCCTATCAGTTTATAATGATGTAATCCCACCAACGATAAATCTTGACAACCCTGATCCAGAATGCGACCTTGATTATGTGCCTCATAAGGCAAGACATCGTATCATAAATTTTGCCCTCTCAAATTCCTTCGGTTTTGGAGGCACAAATGCCTGTTTGTTATTCAAAAAATATAGAGATTCTTGAAAAAAACTTAGGTTATTCGTTTAAGAACAAGGACCTGCTAATCGAGGCACTGACTCATAAGTCTTTTTTCCATGAAAATCCTGATCTGGCGAGGTCTTTTAATGAGAGGCTCGAATTTTTAGGAGATGCTGTGCTTGGATGTGTCATAGCAAGCTATCTTTTTAATCATCCATCGCTTTTCCCTGAGTCTATTATGTCAAAGATCAAGTCCTTTGTTGTCAGAGGGTCTATCCTTTACGAGATTGCCCTTAAACTTGACCTCGGTGCTTTCGTGAGGCTGGGAAAGGGCGAAGAGGAGACAGGGGGAAGGCAGAAAAGATCAATACTCGCAAATGCAATGGAAGCGGTCTTCGGAGCGGTATTTATCGATGGTGGCTACGAAAAGGTAAGAAAAGTGATTTTAAACCATTTCGAGGAAAGGTTAAATATAGTTATCACATCAGGTCAGTATCACGATTACAAGACCGAACTTCAGGAGATAACCCAGACTCTTTTTGGGATGCTCCCCCAATATAAGATAGTATCTCAGACAGGGGAAGAACATAAAAAGGTTTTTACTATTGAAGTTATTGTTAATGGCAGGAAGATGGGCTCAGGAATCGGCAAGAGTAAAAAAGAGGCTCAGATGATGGCTGCTCGTGAGGCCTTGAGTAGATTAACGAAGTTATAATAATTTATTATAAATATATAAAATCTAAAAATAATTTCTGTTCATTATGTTTTCATAAATTATAAAAATAACTATCTCGTCTTTTTTTATGTTATTCTTTATACTTAAGTAGTTTAAACCTTAATGGTGCATAAATTCAGAGGCTGACATGCCTCAAATAAATGGGTGAATGGGTAAATGGGTGAATGGGCTTAAGGCTTTAGGAGGAATTTCAGCCTTCAGTCTATAGCCTATTCACCACTTCACCTATTAACCTATTAACCAAATATTAGGCTATTTTTTGCAACGTTTGGGTAAAGATTAAGATTGAGAAAGGAGTCTGCTTATGCTTATAATCGGTGAGAAATTGAGCATTATAGCCAAAAGAGTGAGAGAGGCTATGATGAAGAAAGATAAGGTTCCAATACAGGAAATCGCCTCGAGGCAGTGGAAGGAAGGAGCGGGAATGATTGACGCCAATATAGGACCTGCTGAGGACGGTGGCGAAGAACTAATGGAATGGATGGTTACAACGATTCAAGAGGTGGTTCCTCTGCCTATCTGTCTCGATACTACAAACTATAAGGCGGTTGAGGCTGGTCTTAAGGTTCATAACAATGAATGGGGTCGCCCGCTTATCAATTCTACATCTAATGACCCTGAGAGATTCCCTATGCTCGAACTTGCAGCAAAATACAATTCACAGATAATAGGTCTGACAGTTGGAAAGGGAGGCCTTCCTGCTGATGCAGAGGAAAGGGCTGCGATAGCAGCAGAGATAATGGCTCGTGCAATGGAATATGGCGTTCCCCTTGATGATCTATATCTTGACCCCCTTGTCCTGCAGATATCTACCTCGCAGGACCATGCCCTTAAGGTTATCGAGGCGATTAAGATGTTCAGGGAGATGAATGACCCACCAATGAAGACGGTTGTAGGTTTGAGCAATATCTCGAACGGTTGCCCAAAAAACCTCAGACCGATCCTTAATAAATATTATTTTCTCATGTTGCTCGATGCGGGACTCTCTGCCGCAATAGCTGATGCCCATGAGATGGCCGAAGCAATTCAGGAAAAACCCCTCTTTGATGCGGTTGTCGCTGGAAAAACCATTGAGGATACAGAAAAGATGATAATTATAAAGAAAACCGTTGATATCATAATGGGCAAGACCCTTTATGCCCATTCATATTTAGAAATGTGAAAAAGACAGTGATGCGTAATGTGTGAAGGGTTATGGGAAACTCATCAAACATTACGGATTACGGATTACGGAGGTAAAAATGGCTTTTGCTGCACCAAAAGAGACATATTCTGGAAAGGTCTTTGAGGTTACTATCGGGACAGAAAAGAAGGCTGTATTCGGTGGTGAGAATGTATTACCCTTTCATAGCTTTGAGGGGAATGTTCCTAATAGACCCTTAATCGCCTATGAGATACAGGATGTCCCTCCTGAAGACTGGCCTGAGACTGTTAAGAAGGTATATGAAAATGTATCCGCTGACCCTGTGACATGGGCAAGATACTGTCAGGATGAACTTAAGGCAAAGGCTATTGCTCTGAGGCTGATCGGGACTCATCCTGACAGAGAAAACCGAACACCTGAGGACGCTGCTAAGACAGTAAAGGATGTGTTAGAAGCAATAAGTATTCCCCTTATCATACTCGGTAGTAACCATGTGGAAAAGGATTCCCCTGTTCTTGTCGCTGCAGCAGAGGCTGCAAAGGACAGGAATTGCATTATCGGCAAGGCTCAGGAAGGCAATTATAAAACTATAGCAGCCGCTGCCATGGCAAATAATCATAAACTTATAGCTATGTCAGAACTTGATATAAACCTCTCGAAGCAGTTGAATATCCTGATAACCCAGATGGGTTTTGAAAAGGAGAGGTTAATTACCGACCCAATGTGTTCTGCCCTCGGCTACGGCCTCGAATATACATATTCTGTTATGGAGAGGATAAGGCTTGCGGCTCTTACACAAAATGATGCAGTGATGCAACCGCCCATGCTCGGCGATGTGGGTATGTATGTATGGAAGGTCAAGGAGACACAGGCTTCTGAATCAGATTTGCCACAATGGGGGAGTCTTAAGGAAAGAGGTATAGCCTGGGAGGCTGTTACTGCTGGAGCACTGCTTATTTCTGGTGCCGAACTTTTAATAATGAGACATCCCGAGGCAGTCAGGGTTGTTGAAGGTTTTATAGATGAATTGAGTTAAGGGAGGAAGATATGGCTTTAACAGGAGTTGAGATATTTAAATTACTACCAAAGACAAATTGCAAGAAATGCGGCTTCCCCACATGTCTTGCCTTTGCCATGAAACTCGCCCAGAGGCAGGCAACGATTGATGCCTGTCCTGATGTGTCCGATGAGGCAAAGAGGATCCTTGGAGAGGCTGCAGCTCCACCAATCAGACCTGTAACAATTGGTGCAGGTGATAAGGCTATAAAGATGGGAGAGGAAAATGTCCTCTTCAGACATGAAAAGAAGTTTGTCAATCCCTGTGCCTTTGCTGTTGAGGTTAAGGACACGATGAGTGAGGGCGACATAGAAAGGATTATAAATGAGGTTAAGGACTCCGAGATTAACAGGGTTGGTCAACTTCTCAGGATAGATGCAATTGTTGTGAGTAATGCCTCAGGTGATCAGGGGAGATTTGAATCTGTTGTAAGGATGATAAACGAGAAGGCCCCTGAAGTCCCTTTGATCCTGAATACATCCAATCCAGCTACGGCAGAGGCAGGATTAAAGATTATTGCCGATAAAAAACCACTCCTTTATGGTGCTAATGAAGACAATGCAGAGGCGATGGCAGGTGTTGCAAAGAATTATAAGGTTCCCCTCGGTGTTAGAGCAAAGGGCCTTGAATCTCTCACTGCCCTGACGGAAAAGATTAAGGGGCTTGGTCTTGAAGACCTTGTGATAGATTCTGCTGCCCGTTCAGCTAAAGAGATACTTGAAGATAATACCCTAATCAGGAGGGCAGCGATTAAAAAGAACTTTAAACCCTTGGGGTTTCCTGTTATAACCTTTGCGAATCGTGAAGATTCTATACTTGAGGCCTTAATAGCGACATTGGGTGTTACAAAATACTCCTCCATAGTTGTATTGAGCAGCATCGAGAAATGGAAGAACCTTGCCCTCTTTACACTCAGGCAGAACATATATACAGATCCACAGGTGCCGATGCAGGTTGAGCAGAAGATATACAAGATTGGCGAGCCAACGCCTGAATCACCTCTGCTTATTACCACAAATTTCTCACTCACTTATTTTATTGTCTCAGGGGAGATCGAAAACAGCAAGGTTCCGAGCAGACTTGCTGTTATGGATAGCGAGGGTCTCTCTGTTCTTACAGCCTGGGCAGCGGGTAAATTCACCGCCTCAAAGATTGCACAGTTCATTCAGGAAAGTGGTATTGAAAAGGAGGTATCCCACAGGGAACTCATCATACCTGGTTATGTGGCAATCCTGAGTGGGGCTATTGAAGAGAAACTACCGGGATGGAAGATTACTGTTGGTCCGAGGGAGGCAAATGGGCTGCCTGCCTTCTTGAGGTCAAGGGGATAGGGTACTTGATATTAATGGAAAACTTGATTAATATATAAAAAAGTGTAAAAATATAAAGGAGGTCAAGGATGTCCAAGCTAATAGCATCAGCCGCCATCAGGGGAGCAAAGAGGCTTGTTGCCCAGGCTGAGGAGATGATAGAGAAGGCCATTGCAGAAAAAGGGAAGGATTATGTCTTTGAATTTCCTGATACAGCCTATTACCTTCCCATGATATACGCTATGACCGGATTCCCTGTGAAGACCATCGGAGATATGAAGGTTGCCCTTGGTTTTGCCAGGGAACTCCTTCACGATGAGCCTGAGGAGAATATATGGAAGCCCTATTTAGGAGAGGCCCTTGATTCAGGTATGGCTACACTCTTTGCCGAGGAGATCATCCTTGCCATCCGATATATCTATGGCCTTGAGCCGTACAAAGACCCCGAGACGGGTTATGTTTATAATGGTTTTATAACAGATACCATTCAGAGAAACCTTGGCATTCAGCTTGTTGATGGTACTATGCCAGGTTTTGCTGCTATCATTGGTGCTGCACCTACAGACGATATTGCTGTAAATATCTGTCGTGAGTTGCAAGAGAAGAACATCCTTACCTTCCTTGCAGGACAATCTAATGGAGATAGTGTAACAAAACAGCTCATGCGTAAGGGTGTTGAACTGGGCTGGGATACGAGGCTTGTTCCCCTCGGACCTGATACGGAACACACCCTTTATGCCTTGGACTGGTCGATAAGGGCAGCCTTGATTTTTGGTAATGTGAAACCAGGAGACTACAAAAAACAACTCAAATATACAAAGGACAGAGTCTTTGCCTTTGCCCTTGC
>JBKBUB010000087.1:0-6313 GCA_046290925.1 Thermodesulfovibrionales bacterium
GTGGAGTAATCCATTGAGCTTACCAGTACTAATAGACCGTGTGACTTGACCCTTACTATTCCCTCCTGTTGTCAAAGGACAGGCTAAAAGCTATAGGCTGGAGGCTGGTTTAAAATATTGGGACACTTTTCAGCCTGCATTAAATTGAAAATCCTTCCATAATTAGACCGAAGGCCTTAACCCTTATGCCTGAGTCTTTTAACCCAGATAAAGCGGATATTGCTCAAAAATTTATTTAACCAATGATTTTATAGAATTATCTCGGATTGGTGAATGAATAAAAATATGGTAATACAATCAGTTCACGGTACACTAAGGTATCGAAAAATAAATTTTCCACAACATCCGCTTATCTTAAATGCATTTTTCGGGTTAAATCTGCTAATCTAAATGGTATTATTTATGAGTCTTATAGACACACATTGTCATATAGAGATGGATGCCTTTGATAAGGACAGGGATGGTGTTCTTAAGAGGGCTAAGGATTCTGGTATTGAGGCCATAATCACAATCGGTTCCGATTACAAAAGCAACATCGATAATCTTTCCTTTATCAATAAATATGACCTTCTTTATGCCTCTATGGGAATACATCCCCATGACGCTATGGGTTTTAATGACAGGGTCTTTAACGATCTCCTCGAATGGTCGAAAATAGATAAAGTCGTCGCAATAGGAGAGACCGGGCTTGACTACCATTATGAGCATTCACCGAGGGATGTCCAGATGGAGGTCTTTAAGCGGCATCTCGAGCTATCAAAGATAACAGGTCTTCCTGTGGTTATTCACAGCAGAGAGGCAAAGGACGATACCTTGCGTATATTAAAGGAGTCAGGAATTACAAAGGGCGTCCTTCACTGTTTTTCAGGGGATATTGACATGGCAGAAAGGGCTATGGAGATGGGTTTTTACATCTCCTTTTCAGGCTCGATAACCTTTAAGAATGCAAAGAAAATACTTGATGTCGTCAGGGCCATACCTGATGACTATCTTCTGATAGAGACGGATGCACCTTATCTCACGCCTGAACCATTAAGGGGAAAGAGAAATGAACCATCCTATATTATTCATACTGCCAAGAAGATGGCGTCCCTCAGGGGTGTCAGTACCGAGGATATAGCAAGGATTACAACCCTTAATGCTAAGAGGCTTTTTAATGTAGGGAAGTTACCTGAAAGCAAGATAGCCTACAGGATAAGGGATAACCTTTATCTAAATATAACCAATAGATGCACAAATAGGTGCTCATTTTGTGTAAAATTCCATACCGATTATGTTAAGGGTCATAACCTCAGATTATCTAACGAGCCTACTGAGGAAGAACTTAAGGCTGCTATTGGTGACCCTAAAAAATACAGAGAGGTCGTTTTCTGCGGCTATGGTGAGCCTCTCATAAGGCTCGATACCGTTAAAGATGTATCGAGGTGGATAAAGGAAAAAGGCGGTCGGGTAAGGATAAATACGAATGGACATGGCAACCTGATTCACAGGAGGAATATCCTTCCCGAACTGAAGGGGATTGTTGATTCGATCTCAGTAAGCCTTGATGTCCATGACGAGGATACATATAATAAGATCTGCGCACCTGCCTTCAAGAATGCCTTTAAAGAGGTTATATCCTTTATCAGGGAGGCAAAGGAATATATCCCTGATGTCCAGATTACAGTGATTGATATGGAGGGTGTTGATATAGAGAAGTGCAAACATATAGCTCAAGAGCTTGAGGTAAAGCTGAGGGTCAGAAAACTCGGTGTCGTTGGTTAACCCATCTTGAGAAGGCTTCAACAATAGCAGGGTCAAACTGACTGCCAGCCTGATTCAATATCTCACTTATCGCATCCTCTAATGATCTCTTTCTTCTATAGGGCCTGTCAGAGGTCATGGCATCAAAGGCATCAGCAACAGCAAGGATACGGGCAATCAACGGGATATTGTTCCCTGTTACGCCGAGGAGGCCTCCGTTGCCTTTCCAGTGTTCATGATGATACTTTATCCCTAAAACAATATTCTCAAGCCTCTTGAATTCACCGAGGATTTCTGCTCCAATAACAGGATGTCTCTTAACCTCGGTCATCTCATCCTCAGTAAGTTTGTCAGGCTTATCGAGGATATGTTTTGGTATTGCAATCTTTCCAATATCATGCAGAAGGGAGGCGATCTTTAATTCCTCAAGTTCCTTTTTACTAAGGCCAAGGGCCTTACCAATACCCATAGCATATTCTGTAACCCTCTCTGTGTGACCTACTGTCCATTTTGTTGATGCCTCAAGGGCCTTAACAAGGGATTTTATTGCAGACAATAAAAAGTCTTCCAATTCTTTGTAAAGCAGGGCATTTTCAATTGTCAGGGCCGCATGGGTCGCTATTGCCATCATGAGTTTGATGTCCGTTGAAAAGAATTCTCCCTTTGATTCCTTATCAGCCAAGACCATGGCCCCAACAACCTTTGTCTTCCCGATTAAAGGACATACGAGGATAGACCTTTCAGCAAGATTATAATCTGTAAATCCTGCCTCAGATAGCTTACAGAAAGCAACCGGTTTCTTCTCTTCAATTGAGGTCCATATTATTCTGTCTTCTTCTGTTATGGTTATTCCTTTGTCCCATCTTCCCCTGCAACTCTTTGTATAGAGTTTATCCTCAATCTCATCATAAAGAAGAAGGGAGGCTGTTTTTACCTCCAGTGTATTTATGGCCTCCTCAACAACCTGTTCTGCTATCTCATCAACAGTCATCCCTGAAAGAACTTCCGAGAGCTTGTAAAGAAGGGAAAGTTCTTCGTAGGTGTGGCTTAATTCCTGAACCGTTAACTCAAGGTCTTTAAGAACCGACTCGTTTTTAGTAGTGGGTTGGCTCATTGATTTCCTTTATCAAGTGCCTTTTTGACCATATCGAGGAGGGCCCTTGGACTGAAAGGCTTTGTTATATATTGAATTGCACCGCTTTTAAGCCCCAGTTGCTTATCAGCGTCCTGGCCTTTCGCTGTTAGCATGAAGACTGGTATTTCTTTAAGGTCATTATCGGATTTTATCATTTTGCAAAGATCAATCCCGCTTAATTCAGGCATCATCCAATCAAGTATAACGAGGTCAGGCCTTTCTTTTTTTATTATGGAAAAAGCTTTGCTGCTTTCTCTCAGTGTAATAACCTGGATACCAGATCGTCTTAATTTATCCTCGATCATCATGAGGATGAAAGGTTCATCATCAATCACGATAACCTTACTCATCACAATCTCCTTCAAAGGGCATCTCAACAGTCACAGCAGTCCCTTCCCCGAGTCTGCTTACTATAGATATATCCCCTCCATGGAGTTTAGCAATCTCTTTGCAGAGTGCAAGACCGAGACCTGTCCCTTTAGTTTTTATACCATGCCTGCCACGGTAAAATTTCTTCGTTAGGTGAGGTATGTCATAAGCAAGTATTCCCCATCCTGTATCGGAGACTTTAATCAAGAGCTTACCCTCTTCCTTTCTGATATTAATATCGACCATGCTGCCATCATCTGAGTAATTTATAGAATTCGTGATAAGATTTATTAAAAGTTGTTTCAATTTTTCCTTGTCTCCTTTGAAACATTTTACATCATTAGCTATAGATGTTTCCAGTTGAATCTTTTTCCTTTCAAGCATCATGGAAAGGGTCTTTTTTATCTCATGCATCAGGAGATTAAAATCTATTTCGCTCTTATGGAGCACCCATTCTCCTGACTCAATGCGGGAGATATCAAGTAGTTCTGTAACCATGATAGCAAGCCTTTCCCCTTCATTCATAATTGTATCAAGGTATTCCTTTGCCCTTTCTCCACTTACCTCATCCTCAAGGAGCATCTCTGTCATCCCAACAATAGCTGATAAAGGGGTCCTGAACTCATGGGATACAGTCTTTACAAATTCTGTCTTCATCCTGTCAATCTCTCTTTCTTTGGTTACATCGCTAAAGACCTCAACTGCACCTATCACATTACCACTGGAATCCTTTAATGGCGAGCAGCTTATTCTGAGAGACATTCTCTTTCCATCGGGTCTTATATAATCAGCATCCATCGTGGTTGACCTTTGATCCAGGGCCTTTGATATGGGACAGGGTCTGTCACATAGTTTGTTGTCAGAACCTGTTTCCCTGTGGCCTATCACATCATAGCATCTTTGACCTATGAGTTCCGTTGCAGAAAGACCGAGTATCTCCTCAGCAGCCTTATTTACAGAGGTTATTGCATAGTTGTTATCAACCGTATAAAGGCCTTCGCTTATACTATTAAATACCATCTCAGCAAGGCCCTTCTCTGTAATCCTCAGGTTCTTCAATTCTTCATAGAGCTTTATTCCTTCAATGGCTATACCGAGCATATCTCCTGTAGACCTGAGGATTGTTTTTTCTTCTTCATTAAATTCACGCGGTTCTGTGCTAAAGAGATAAAGGGTGCCTAAAACCTTGTCTCTGCCTTTAAGAGGCACGCAGCAATAGGACTTTATACCAAGACCGTCTAACCAACAAGGGATTTCCTTTTTGTTAGCCGATAAATCGGAGGAGACATAAATATTGCCTGTCTTTATAACATAGCTGGGTATATTATCATCACATGGTAATCTCCGATCAGTAAAATAACAGACAAGTTCATCTGTCTTTTCATCTATCAAGAATATCCCTCCGTCATCCATCCCGAGCATGTCGAGAAGCCTGAAAATGGCCTCTCTGATTGCTCCCTTGTCTGTTAAAGCCCTTGAGAGAAGTTCGGCAATACTGTTCAGGGCTGATAATTCCCGATTTTTTCTCTTTAATTCCTCATCATACTTCACTCTCTCTGTAATATCTCTCAGCACCTCAATCATATAAATAACATTCCCATCATGATCAAAGATCGGGGAGGCTATTATCTCGCAGTAACTCTTATCCCCACTTTCATTTGTATGGGCGTGAACTACTTGGCAGGTTTTACCGTATTCAAAGACCTTTCTGGCGGGGCAGTCATCTACTTCACATCTCTCACTCCCTTTATGAAAGACACTGTAACAGGGTATATTTAAAATATCTTCGGGATTTTCAGAATACTTTATAAGGGCAGCCTTATTTGCCTTCACGACCTTCATCTCCCTATTAATAATTGCTATCTTATCCATTATGCTATCCATGACCGTCTCGAGAAAGTCCTTTGCACTCTTTATCTCTCTGTTTGTCCTTTCCAGTTCCTCTGTCTTTTCCTTCAGGGTTACAGACATATCATTAAATGCATGTATCACTTCCCTGAGTTCATCATATGTCCTAACCTCAGGGATAATCGTGAGATTCCCATCCCTGATTGATAAGGCACCTTTATACAATTCTCTTACAGGATTTAGTATGTTCTGAGAAAGGAAGATGGACAGGAGGAAAGAGAGAAAGAACGTGTAAAATGATAAGGATATGAACTGGTCAATTATATGCCTCTCAATAACCAGTATATCAGCACCACTCTTTATCTTCCCGATCTCATTATGGGTTAGAGCGTAGACAGAGAGCATTAAGAGGGTCGAAAAGATGAGGAGCATTATAAAAAGTCTATAAATGAGTCGGTCTTTAAACATTTAAAAGCCCCAAGAGGATAACGGTGCCTGAAAGGATTAGGCCCCAGGATATAAAAACAGCAAACAAAGGCCTTGAACCCTCTACCGTGATTGACTCAAAATCAACAGACAGTCCTATGGCAGCAAGGCCTGAAGAAAGTAAGAAACTGCTCCAGGGCTGTAGAATCTGTCTGACAGAGGAGGCTTCTTGAGAGAGGTTAACCGCTATAGCTAAAATCATGAAGATGAGCATGAACCATGGGAGATGGAACCCCTTTCCCCTCTCCCTAAAGAGGAATACAATACCTATTATGAGAAAAAATAGCATTGACACCCTGATAAGCTTGTATCTCAGTGCTACTGATAGACCTTCCTCGCCTGCTACTCGGAGGGCAGTTACCTTTACCTGCCCGATCATTGGGATTGTGGTACCCGAGAGAAGCGTAAAATCATTTAACCTTAATCCTAAAAGGTCATATAAGAGCGGATAGAACACAAGGGTTGTCAGACCGATGATCATTATAACTATCAAGGAGATGGAGGTTTCTTCTTTCTTTGCCTTTATGAGGGGTGATATTATTGCTATAGCTGAGGCGCCACAGATAGAAAGACCTGAGGCAAGAAGGATGCTTAATCTCTTGGAAAGCCCGAGGGCACTTGAAATTAATAGGGTAAAGAAAAAGGTTGCAAGAAAGACGGCAAGTATTATTATCCATTTTATCGGATCGATGTGATTGCTCAGGTTTAACTGGCTTCCGTAAAGTGCTATGC
>JBKBUB010000088.1:0-6311 GCA_046290925.1 Thermodesulfovibrionales bacterium
TATACTCCTTTTGGTATCTCGGCAACCATCCTGATAACCTCCTTTTAAGGAAATTTAAGATCGTATCAAGGAGTTTTAAAGGATGGTTGCCCTTTTTGTCAATTATGAGGAAACAATACCTTTTCGAAGAGATTATTTTTGAGGAAACGCGCTCCTTTGACGATTACATACAAATTTTGCTACAATAAATTAACCCATGTCGAAAGAAAGCTTATTGGAGGGTCTTAATCCCCAGCAAAGAGAAGCCTTGATTCATACAGAGGGGCCACTTCTTATTCTTGCTGGTGCAGGAAGTGGAAAGACGAGGGTAATCTCTCATAAATTTGCCTACCTCTTGAAATCAAAAAGGCTTACTCCCGATTCAATCCTGACCGTCACCTTCACGAATAAGGCAGCAAGAGAGATGAAGGAAAGAATAGTATCTCTTAGTGGCAAGAATTTAAACGGTCTCTGGATAGGGACTTTTCATTCTCAGTGTTGCCGGATCCTTAGAAAAGAGATAGACAAACTCGGTTTCAGGTCTGATTTCACAATTTATGATGATGATGACCAGTGTAATCTCATAAGACATATCCTCAGGGAGTTTAAGTTTCATGAAGCCCTTTTTAAGGGTGTCGCTGCAAAGATCAGTTCACTCAAATCATCCCTTGTAAGTCCTGAGGAGTTTCTATCCACAGGCGATGGTTTTGGCTTTGATGAAAAGCTCGCAAAGGTTTATATGCGCTATCAGGCAGAACTTAAAAGATGCAACGCCCTTGATTTCGACGATCTTATCGGTCTCACCGTGACGCTATTTGAGAAACACCCCGAAATACTCAAAAAATATCAAGACGCCTTCTCTTATATTCTCGTTGACGAATTCCAGGATACAAATTATGCCCAATACAAATTGCTGAAATTAATAGCCTCAAGGCACAGGAACATATCTGTAGTAGGCGATGATGACCAGAGCATTTATCGGTTCAGGGGCGCCGATGTTACAAATGTATTCAGATTCGAAAAGGATTTCCCTGGTACGAGGATAATAAAACTGGAGCAAAATTATCGTTCGACTCAAAATATTCTCAATGTAGCAAGTGCAGTAATATCAAGGAATCCAAAAAGAAAACCAAAAGAACTCTGGACAGGCAGGGGCTATGGTGAGAAGGTATGCTATTGCTGGCTCAATAATGAGGATGAAGAGGCCAGCCATGTTACAAAGACAATCAGGGAACTTTATCTCAAGGGACCCTATGATTATAGAGACTTTGCCATACTTTACCGGGTAAATGCCCAATCGAGGTCAATTGAAGAGGCCTTGAGGAGTGAGGGAGTACCTTACAAAATCGTAGGTGGCATAAGTTTTTATCAGAGGAGAGAAATAAAAGATATTGTCGCTTATATGAGGCTGGCTGTTAATCAAAATGATAATGTAAGCCTGAGGCGGATAATAAATGTACCTGCTAGAGGTATAGGAGCAGCAACCCTCACGAGGATTGAGAATGAAGCCAAGAAAAAATCATTAAGCCTCTATGAAACAATCAGGACCATTGTAAAATCTGCTCCCATATCACCCCAGTTAAAGGAAAAACTGGAGGAATTCGTGAAACTCATTGATAAGATCAAAACAAAGGGTTATAAGACAGCAGCAGACATGATCCAAAACATTGTTGAACTAACAAGATACCTCGATTATATTGATGACGAAGAAAGAGTCAATAATATAAAGGAACTGATATACTCAGGTTCTGATATCAACGTAAAGAACTTTCTTGAGAAGGTCTCATTATTTACAAATCTTGACGAAGAGATTGCAGAAAACGTGGTTTCTCTTATGACGCTTCACAGCGCCAAAGGACTCGAATTTCCAGTAGTATTTATCGTTGGGCTTGAGGAAGGGATTCTCCCTTACTTCAAGGCACTCGAAAACGAAGATGAGCTAAATGAGGAGAGAAGGCTATTCTATGTTGGAATCACGAGGGCAAAGGAAATACTTTATCTCACGGGGGCAAGAAGGCGAAAGCTTTATGCAAAGGCAAAGGATCAGGAGCCATCTCGTTTTCTATCTGATATACCGAGGAATTGCTGCGAATGGGTCGAAAAAGCACCTTCGTCTAAGATAACCGCAGAACTTGAGGGCGATAAGGCATCAAGGAAGGCTATAGTTCCTTATGTCACAGGTTGCAGGGTCAGGCATCCAAAGTGGGGTATCGGGGTTGTAAGGGATTGCTATGGTGAAGGTGATGAACAAAAGGTAACGGTTAACTTCCCGAGCATTGGTATAAAAAAACTCGTACTCCGTTTTGCAAATTTAGAAAAGATATAATGGGAAAGGGTGTTAAGATAGAGATAGGTCATGTGGCCCTTCTTGCGAGGCTTGCATTAACAGAGGAGGAAGAAAGGCGGTTTGGCGATCAGCTAAATACAATCCTCGAATACATAGGGAAGCTCAATGAACTCGATACATCCGAAATCCCTCCTACCTCTCATGTTCTTGAGATACAGAATGTCATGCGTGAAGACATTGTCAGACCTTCCATCTCAAAAGAAAAGGCACTCTCAAACGCGCCTGATAAAACAGAGGATTTCTACAGGGTTCCAAAGATAATAGACTAAAATGTTGAGATGTATGTTAAGGGCAAAGATCCACATGGCGACAGTAACAGAGTCTAATCTCGAGTACGAGGGAAGTATAACCATTGATAAGGATATCCTGAACGAGGTCGGTATCCTTCCCTATGAACAGGTAATGGTGAGTAACCTTAATAACGGAGAGAGGTTTGAGACTTATGTAATACCAGGTAAAGCAGGAGAGATCTGCCTTAACGGCCCAACGGCGAGGAAAGGAGTTGTGGGAGACAGGATAATCATATTCTGCTATGAATATATGAATCCCGATGAGGCCTGCAATCTCAAACCAAAGATAATCCGGCTCGATGCTAATAACAGGATCATAAAATAAGCGGGATGGAAGAAACAGGAATCGTAAAGAGTCTGAGTGGTGCACTGGCTATTGTTGTTGTAGAGAGAAAATCTGCCTGCGACCAATGCAAGGCGGGTTGTAAGGTTACTGATTCTGGAGCAGAGATAGAGGCATTGAACCCTGTAAAGGCAAAGATAGGACAGAGAGTAAAGGTTATTATGAAACCTTACACATATCTGAAAGGTTCAATAATCATCTATGGAATTCCTGCCCTTGCCCTAATTATAGGAGCAATAATTGGAAAAGAATTACTCACATCGATTCATCCATTCACAAGCCTTGACCCTGATGTCGTATCTGCAATCACTGGATTCGGCGCATTCGTCCTTTCCTTTTTGGTTGTAAAGATCTGGAGCATGAAGATAGAGAAAAGGATAGAATACAAACCTGTAATAGAGGAAATACTTGAATAGATCCCAATGTTGCATAAATTCAGAGGCTGGCATGCCTCAAAAATTTTATAACTTAAATAGAGCAGTAGAGCAGCAGAGCAGTAGGAAATTCAGGATACAGGATTCAAGATACAAGATTCAAGATAATTATCGTGTATCATGTATCGTGTATCATAGATCATGGATAAACCTACTGCTTTGCTGCTCCAATAGGTATCGCAGATAAAAGTTTTTTCACCATGCCAGCCCAAATAATAGGATAGTTTATGCAATGTTTGGGAAAAATAGCGTATGAAGACCGTGATGATCGTAGCAGGTGAGAGTTCAGGTGAGTTATATGGTTCTTTCCTTGCCAGGGCATTAAAGAGAAGATGGCCTGATATTAGATTGATAGGTATAGGTGGTGAAAGGATGAGGGCAGAAGGGGTTGAGTTAGTATCAGGACTTTCACATTCCTTTGGATTTGTAGAGGTCCTGTCCTCATTGGGAAGATTGAGGGCTGCCTTTAACAGGGCAAAAAAGGTGATAGATGATTTAAGACCGTCTGTCTGTGTCCTCATTGATTACCCTGACTTTAATTTCAGGCTTGGCCGATATGCTAAGAAAAAGGGTATAAAGGTTCTCTATTACGTGAGTCCTCAGGTCTGGGCATGGAGAAAGGGAAGGGCGAAGAAGATGAAGGAGGTAGCCGACCGTTTAGCTGTAATACTGCCCTTTGAAGAAGATATTTATAAAAAGGAGGGTATTAATGCGGAATTTGTTGGCCATCCTGCGATGGAGGAGATTAGAGAAAGAGGTTTAATCAGGACCGATGGTAGAGAAAATCTTGATATACCTGTAATTGCCCTTTTGCCTGGCAGTAGACCTAATGAGTTGAAAAGACACCTTCCAGTACTTAACGATCTCGTGAGCTTGATTAAGAGGCAGTTTAAAAAGGTCAGGATCATCCTTCCCCTTGCACCTAACTTAGATTTCTCTATTTTTGAGAAGGAATTAAGTAACCTTGAAAAAAAGGGGGTTGAGATTACCAAAGGAGATGCGGTTGGTACGCTATCAATGGCAGATGCCGCTGTCATCGCCTCTGGCACAGCTACCATTCAGGCAGCACTCATAGGTGTCCCAATGATAGTGATCTATAAACTATCTCCAATTAGCTATTTCTTGGGCAGGATCATCCTGAAGGTTAAATACATATCTCTCGTGAATATCCTTGCAGGAAAGGGCATAGTCCCTGAATTAATTCAGGACAGGGCAAGGCCTGAAGAGATAATGATGGAATTAAGAAAAATACTGATTGATAGAAATTATAGAGACGACATGGTTCGCAATCTTAACAGTTTAAAGGGTCTTTTTTCTAACAGGAATCCTTCAGGCAGTGTTACAGAGATGATAGCGGAGATGACAGGCTGGATATGAAAGAACTGAGAAAGATGCTTTTACTCGTAAGGCCTTACTGGGAACGACTTGTGATTGCAGGATTATGTAGCCTTGTAGTATCAGGCACAAACGGTGCCATGGCCTGGCTCGTAAAGCCTGCAGTTGATAAGGTCTTTGTGAGCAGGGATCCTAACTTTCTTATCCTTCTCAGCATCGCTGTTCTCTTAGTATTCCTTGCAAGGGGGGTCTTTACCTTCTTCCATTCCTACCTTATGCGTTCAGTCGGTGCAAAGGTTGTCAGGGATGTAAGGGACAGGCTTTATCATCATATGCTCTATCTTCCCCTCCAGTTTATTCACAGAGACTCCACAGGAGCAATGGTGTCGAGGGTGATAAATGATGCTGGCTATGTTCAGGGGCTTCTATCCTATACCATAAAGGACCTCTTTGTAGAGACTGGTACCATTATTGTCCTTATAGCTATAGCCCTTTACAGGCGATGGGACCTAACCCTGATCTCTATAGTTATACTCCCCTTTGCCTTTTATCTTGTTGGAAGGATCGGTAAGAGGTTGAAACGGGTAAGTGAAAGGACCCAGGAGAAGATATCTAATCTTACAGAGATGATAACAGAGGGATTTTCAGGAAATAAAATAATCAAGTCTTTTTGCACAGAGGAAACAGAGGCATCGAGGTTCAGAGAGAAAAATCAGGACTTTTACAGAGAGTTGATGAGGTCTACGAGACTGGTCGAGGCAGCCTCGCTCCTCATGGAATTTGTAGGTGGTGCTGGCATAGCCTTTGTTTTATTTTATGGTGGTAATCTCGTTATTAAGGGGTCAATAACAGCAGGTGATTTCTTTTCTTTTCTTGCTGCCATCTTTCTGATATACACCCCGGCAAGGAGGCTTGCTTCTGCAAATAGTGCACTGCAACAGGCAAGGGCGCCACTGGAAAGGATCGAAAAACTTCTCAAGGAAGGGATCGAGGATGAGGGAAAGATCAATCTTGAATCCTTCAGGGATGGGATAGTCTATGATAATGTCTCTTTTCGGTATCCTGATACTGACGAGGATGCCCTTAGCAATGTAAGCCTCGAGATAAGAAGGGGAGAGATAGTGGCCCTCGTTGGAAGAAGCGGAGCGGGTAAAACGACCCTTGTTGACCTCCTTCCGAGATTCTATAAGCCGATAGGGGGAAGGATATTTATTGATGGCATAGATATATCGGATCTAACCCTGAAGTCCCTCAGATCAATGATAGGTATAGTGAGCCAGGATATAATACTTTTTAATGATACAGTCAGGGCAAACATAGCCTATGGAAGTCCTGAGGTAACAGAGGAAGAGATAATCATGGCTGCAAAGGCTGCCTATGCCCATGACTTTATAATCCAGCTTCCTGACGGCTATAATACAATTATTGGCGAAAGGGGCGTTAGGCTGTCGGGTGGTCAGAAGCAGCGGCTATCTATAGCGAGGGCAATTCTAAAAAACCCACCCATTCTTATCCTCGATGAGGCCACATCATCCCTCGATTCAGCCTCCGAGATGCTCGTCCAAAGAGCCCTCGAAGGTCTC
>JBKBUB010000089.1:0-6253 GCA_046290925.1 Thermodesulfovibrionales bacterium
GACCCATTTTTTACTACAAAGACAGTAAGGAAGGTTGGTTTAGGCATCCCTTTACTCAAGCAGGCAGCCGAAGAATGTGGTGGTGAATTGACAATACATTCCGAGAAAGGGAAAGGGACAATCATTACTGCCAAATTCAGGCGTAGTCATATAGACCTGAAACCAATGGGAGACGTAGGCGCAACAATAATGGTCCTAATAGCAGGCAATCCTGATGTAGATATTGTTTTAGAGTATAATAAAGAAGGGCAAATTTACAGGTTTGACACAAAGGAGTTAAGGGCTGACCTTGAAGGGATGCCGATTAATCTGCCAACTATCTTGAACATCATAAAAGAAGATATTAATAAAGGGATAAGAAACTTAAAAGGAGGAGGTAAATGAGTAGGCCCAAGATACTCGTTCTCGATGATGAAGAGATTGTAAGGGTAAGCTGCAAGAAATGTCTTACCCCTGAGGGGTATGATGTGGATGTCGCAGCAAACGGGGTTGAGGGGATAGCAATGACTGAAAATAACAGGTATGATGTTATCCTCACAGACTTAAAGATGCCTGATATGGATGGAATGGAATTCCTTGCCAAGGTAAAGGAAAGACATCCTGATACAAAGGTTATTATGATAACAGGCTACAGCACTGTAGAACATGCCGTTAAGGCGATGAGGATGGGTGCTTACAATTACATAGAGAAACCCTTCACCCCTGATGCGCTTATCGATGCTGTTAAGGAGGCCATAACAGGTAAAAGAGCCGAGGGTTAATGGAAAAAGGCAGGGTTCTTATTATTGACGATGACGAGATAATCAGAAAGAGTTGTGAAAAGGTGCTCTCGCCAGAAGGCTATATTGTCGTTTCTGCTCAAAGTGGCAGGGAAGGGTTGAAACTCCTTTCAAACAAACCCTTTGACCTTGTCCTCACAGACCTCAGGATGCCTGATATGAATGGCATTGATGTCCTCAAAAAGGTCAAAGAAATGGGACCCGACATTGAGGTTATAATCATAACAGGTTATGGAACCATTAAGTCCGCTATAGAGGCCATAAGATACGGTGCCTATGACTATGTGGAAAAGCCCTTTTCCCCGGAGGAGCTATTAAATGTCGTAAGGAGATCTCTCGAAAGAAGAAACCTTATACTGGAAAATACAAGGCTTAAGCAAGAGGTACAGTCTCTTTACAGGGTTGAAAACATAGTAGGAAATTCAAAGGCAATCCAAAGGGTCTTTAACCTCATTGCCACAGTGGCATCAACAGAAAGCACGGTACTCATAACAGGCGAAAGCGGAACAGGAAAGGAACTCGTTGCGAGGGCAATCCATTACAACAGCCCCAGAAGGGAAGGCCCATTCATAGTTGTTGACTGTGGCACAATCCCTGATAATCTTATGGAGGCGGAACTCTTTGGATATACGAAAGGCGCCTTTACAGGGGCAACAGAAACGCAGAAGGGACTTATTGAAACCGCTAAGAGGGGAAGTCTCTTCTTCGACGAGATAGGGAACCTTAATCTCCATCTCCAGGCTAAATTATTGAGGCTTATTCAGGAGAGGGAATTCAGGATGGTTGGTGGGAAAGAATTAATTAAGGCCGATATAAGGATAATAGCAGCCACAAATAAGGACCTTCTATCACTCGTAAAAGAAGGAAGCTTCAGGGAAGACCTCTTCTATAGATTAAATGTCTTTCCAATATATATGCCTCCGCTCAGGGAAAGAAAAGAGGACATACCTGCCCTGACTGATCACTTCCTGAAAAAATACAACAAAGAGTCGGCCAAAAATGTTACAAGTATATCAGCAGAGGCAATGAAGAAATTGTTTCTCTATGACTGGCCTGGAAATATCAGGGAACTCGAGAACGTGATTCACCGTGCCCTGATACTTTCCCGCGGAGATACATTGAGGTCAGAAGATATTATCATCTCAGGGATGGAGGATATAAAAATACCAAAAAACCTCAGGGAATTAAAGGAGACAAAAAAAAGACTGAAGGCCCGTTCCATTGAGGGCATTGAGCGGTCTTTTATACTCGATGCCTTAAGCAGAAATAACTGGAACATATCGAGGGCAGCAGAAGAGGTTGGTATGCAAAGGACAAACTTCCACTCATTGATGAGGAAATACGGGATCAGAAAATAGCCGTTGGTGAGCTAAATTATCGCTTTCCCAGGATTCAGGATACCCTTTGGGTCAAAGACACCTTTAATCCCCCTCATCAGGGAAAGCTCTTTCTCCTTAATCTCCATTTTGATATACGGTATCTTCGTAATACCTATGCCATGTTCACCTGAGATAGTCCCTCCGAGAGAAAGGGTCAACTCGAATATATCCTTTAGGGCAGCCTGACCTTTTCTGTATTCCTCTTCATTTTCTTTATCAACCATAATATTCACGTGGATATTGCCATCCCCGGCATGTCCAAAATTCACGATCTTCACCCCCTTATCCTCAGAGAGTCTCCTGAGGCCATCTATCATATCCGGTATCCTGTTTCTCGGCACCACAATATCCTGATTAATCTTATGAGGACTGATATGATAAAGGGCAGGAGATAAAGAACGTCTTGCCTCCCATAGTTTATCCCTGGCATCCTCGTCTTCAGCCACCTTTACATCAGAGCCAAGTTTATGGAGTAAATCGACCACCTTCTCAGCCTCTTTCCTTATTGTGCTTACAGGGCCATCAATCTCTATCAGAAGTAATGCTTCTGTGTCAGCAGGCAGTCCGAGGGGATGAAATTTTTCAGTAGCCTTAATCGCCTCCCTGTCCATGAATTCAAGAGTCCTCGGTATAATCCTTGAAGAGATTATGGATGAGACAGCCCTTCCTGCCAGTTTGAGGTCATTAAAAAGGGCAAGAAGGGTTATAACATCCTCAGGCAGGGGAAGCAACTTGAGTCTTATCTTCGTAATAACTGCCAGGGTTCCTTCAGAGCCCACAAGTAACCTTGCAAGGTCATAGCCAACAACGCCCTTATGTGTCTTAACACCTGTCCTGATAGGGCTTCCATCAGGCAGGACTGCCTCTAATTCCATGACATAATCCCTTGTTACCCCATACTTCAATGCCCTGGGGCCTCCAGCATTCTCAGCAACGTTTCCACCTATGGTGCAAAAATTCATACTCGCTGGATCAGGAGGATAAAATAAACCCTCTTTTTCAACCTCTTTTTGAAATCTCCCATTAATAAGGCCTGGCTCAACGAGGGCAGTCATATTTTCCTTATCAAAATCGATTATACTATTCATCCTTTCGAGACTTACGACAAGACAACCTCTTAAGGGTATGGAGCCTCCTGTCATTCCTGTGCCAGCCCCCCGGGGAACAACGGTCAGGTTGTTTTCATAGGCATACTTCATTATCCTTATGACCTCTTCAGTTGTTCTTGGCCAGAGGACAGCAGATGGCTTTAGTTCGATAAACTCATCAACCTTTACGCCGCTTGCATCAAAACTGTAACAGATGAGGTCTTCAGGTTCTGTTGAGATTTTTATGCCCGAGAGTTGTGAGTACATATGATTAACTTAACCCACCAGTTGCATAAATTTGGAGGCTGGCATGCCTCAAAATAGAGCAGTAGAGCAGCAGAGCAGTAGGAAATTATGGTAAATAAATTTATTCCTTAACCCTGTCATTCCCGTGAAAACGGGAATCCAGAAAATCCCACAGATACTGGATTCCTGCTTCCGCAGGAATGACGAACTGAGACGTTTCTTAAGACGAAAGGGTTCAAAATCTTGAACCCCTACCTCATAAAGACTGCTGGTCTGCTGCTCTACTGCTCTAATAGGTATCGCAGATAAAAGTTTTTTCACCATGCCAGCCTCCGAATTTATGCAACATTAAGGTTAATTATTTGGTTTAAACTTCTGACAACCTCATGGATATTACCTTTGAGACCCCTGGCTCTTCCATTGTAATTCCGTAAAGGTAATCCCCAGCCTCCATTGTAACCCTGTTATGGGTGATTACAATAAACTGTATCTGTGAGGATAATTTTTTTAGCAGGTCCGAGAATCTTTCAATATTAGAATCATCGAGGGCAGCATCAACCTCATCGAGGATACATAAAGGAGAAGGTTTTATGAGAAACCCTGCAAAGAGAAGAGCGATGGCAGTAAGGGCCTTTTCCCCTCCAGAAAGAAGGTTTATATTCTGTATCTTTTTACCAGGTGGCTGAACAATAATATCTATACCTGATTCTAAGATATTATTCTCATCTGTAAGGACAAGCCCTGCCTTTCCGCTTCCAAAGAGTTCTAAGAATACCTCTGAAAATTTGAGATTCAGTTGCTCAAAGGCTTCTCTAAGTTTCTTACGGGTTGTACTGTTTATCCTTGTTATTGCCTCTTCTAATTCTGCAATGGATTTATTAAGGTCTTCCTGCTGTTCAATCAAAAAGGAATATCTGTTTTTGAGTTCTTCATATTCCTCGAGTGTTCCTAAATTCACTGGTCCAAGTTCCTGTATCTTAGCCCTTAGTTCCTTTAGCCTTTCCTCATCCCCATCTTCAACTGGCCCTGTCCCAATTTTGTCTATATCAACATCATAATGCATCTTAATAGAACTTTCGATATTTTCCTGCCTGAGCCTCAATTCGGTTGCAAGGATGTCCATCTCGTTTATTGAGGAGACTACTTCGTCCACCTTTGATCTAAGGGAACGGGATTGGTGCTCGAGGTCTTTAATATCTTCTGATTCTTTTCTTATCTCTTCTCTCCGATCATTGATCTCCCTTCTGATCGAGTCAGCCTTAATAGCCATTGCCTTCAAACCTTCTTCCTTCTCTGCTATATTGAGATTACACTGATTTATCCTATTTAATACCCTTTCCCTTTCCTCTTTGAATCCCCCTCTTCTTTTTATTAGATCATCAATAATGCCTGAAAGGGATTCCCTTTCTTTTCTTATTGAATCGATTTTCTCATTGCAGGAGTTCAGAGATAATCGAAGGTCCGTTATAAATGACCTTTCCTGTTCAATGCTTACCTTAACCTGCCCTATCTCCTGCTGCATCTCCAAGAGACCTGCCTCGGCCTCCTCTTTTTCCCTGTTAAGGCTCTTTAACTCCTCTTCCTTTGAGGAAACAACAGCCCTCAGTGAATTTATCTCTTTGGTAACCTCTTCGAATTCTATATTGAGGTGAGATAATTTCCTCTGAATCCTTTTCTTCTCTTCCTCCTGCGTTTCGAGGGTTAATCTTAGCAGGGAGATATCCTTTTCTGCATTCACAATCAATGAATCAATCTCTTTCATGAGTTTTCTATCATTATGAAGGTTCGTTTCAAGTTGAATAAACTCTCTTTCCTTATCCTCTATCGTTTCTTTAATAACCTTGCTTCTGTTTTCGAGTTCCCTTAACTCCCTTTTCCTTCTCAATATCCCCCTACCCTCACCAACGGTAATGGCACCGCCAGGCTCGATGACATCTCCATCAGGGGTCACAAGGGTAAAGGGATGAAGGGGTGAAGGGGTGAAGGGCAAATCCGATAGATCCTTAATAATCAGGATATTACTCAGGAGCCTTTCCAATAGAGGCGCAAGGGCTTCCCTTTCTTCCTGGAGCTTAACAAAATCTATAGCCCTTCCAACTATCCTGCCATCTTCAGGGAATGGTAATAAATCAACCTTGGGCAGATCCAGAGGTATGAAAGATGTTCTTTTTATTCCCTTGAGGTCAGACATTGCCCTTAATATATCCTCAGAGGATCTGACGATAAGGGCCTTTATCTTCTCGGAAAGGACGTTTTCTATCGCCTTTTCATAAGATTCTTCTACCTCGATAACATCGGCAACAGTTGATATGACCGGCAGAAAGTCACTGATCGCCTCTATCTGAATCTCCTCTACCATCTCCTTAAGAGAGTGAAGTCTTGATAAAGAAGATGCCAATTCCTCTCTCAGGCCGGCTATCTCCGTCCTTAAATCCTCCAGTGTTTGAGAATTTTTATTTACGCATGAGGTTAGTTCCTCTTTTTCTTTCTTCTTTTTATGTAGTTCCGCCTCCTTAAGACCAAGTAAAGTTTCTGTTTCCTTTATCTTTTCCTCGATATCGGAGAGACTATTTGAGGAGACTTCCCTGTCCTTCGATATCGCCTGTCCTCTTTTTTCAAGATTCTCTTTTATGGTCATGGTTCGAGCCATATCATTCCTTATACGGCTTATGTCCTCGGCAATCCTGAATATCTCCTTCCTTTTTGCCTCAATCTCTTCTTCTCTATCAGAGATGGTTTCTTCAATATCTCTAACAGAATT
>JBKBUB010000008.1:0-14926 GCA_046290925.1 Thermodesulfovibrionales bacterium
AACATTCAATAAACATAAGTGATTCTTATTAAACGGCACCACAGGTGTGGTCTTGATTAAGCAATCACATTTAATATTAAATCGCATTATAAAAGTTTTTGAGGCATGCCAGCCTCCAAATTTATGCAACTGGTGGGTTTATCAGTCTGTAAAAGTTCAGGGCATCCTCGAGCATATTAAGATTATTGAAGAAGACATAATTTTCTCCGCAGCACAAATCGATTAATCTTTTCATGTCTTCGGTACTATACCTGTATCTCAGGTTATAAAGGGGCATCCCGTGAAGTCTGAAGTAATTGATTGGTAAAGAGGATTGGGGATTCATAAAGAATGGGTCAACACAGTGAATTAGACCTAAATCAGTACAGATATCCCCAACCAATTCCCTTTGCCATGAACCCCTCGGTTCCCAGGCATAAATAAATCCATGTCCTTTTATTTTCTTAAAAAAACTCTTTAGATTCTTAATGTGTTCCCGTGATGGATTGAAGGAAGGTGGACACTGAAATAATATAACTTTGGCTCTCAATGCCTTTGCTATCTCCGAGGTTTTCTCCCAGGCCTTAAAGACCTCTTCCGTTGGTTTGAAAAAGCCGTAAGAGTCTTTTTTCTTTTCAGGTATTTCTGTTCTTAATTTCCTGTAAGTAGGGCTTGATGTCTCATGAGTGATGAGTTGCCAGGCCTTCAAAGTAAATTCAAAGTCAGCAGGTGCCTCTTCTCTCCACCTCTTCGCTGTATCAAGTGAAGGGAGTTCATAAAAGGTGGACTGTATCTCAACTGCAGAAAGTTTACGAAAATATTCCTTTTTGCTACAGGGAAATCCACAACAACCTACAATGATTTTTTTCATCTCAAGAAGAGACTTCAAAGATAAAATCTATCTCAATTGGTGAATTTAAGGGTAGAGTATTGACGCCTATAGCAACCCTTGCGTGTTTCCCTGTATCGCCAAAAATATTATAAAGGAGTTCTGAGGCTGCATTCAGAACAGTAGGATGCTCTATGAAATCAGGAGGTGAGGCAATGTATCCATTCAGTTTTAGACATCTCGAAAGGAGATCAAGGTTTCCAATTGAAGCCTTCACAATGCTTAGGGCATTAATAACAACCTGTTTTGCCTCTTCCTTAACCTCTTCTATGGTTAATGACTCTCCGACCCTTCCTGTCTTCAATAATTTCCCTTCCCTTAAGGGGAGTATGCCACTCAAAAACAATAAATTACCAGATCTCACACAGGGCAGGTATGCGCCGAGGGGCTGTGGTGCAGGAGGTAAAGTAATACCGAGTTCTTTTAATCTTTCCTCAATTGACATGGAAAGCCTCCGAATATTGTCTTTCTTTTAATAGTAGCATAAAATAATAAGATGGTGAATAGAGAAGGCATACTTTCCTTTTTCAAGGAGAAGGTAAAAAGGCCTCTGAGCCTCAAGGAGGTTTCCGAATCGCTTGGCCTGGGTCGGTCAGAGGCAAGGGCATTGAAGCGCCTTCTCAGAGAGATGGTCAGGTCAGGAGATATTGTCAGGACGAGAAAGGGACTTTACGGGCCTGCCGATGAGATGAATCTCCTGAGCGGTTATTTTGAGGCCCATAGAGACGGTTACGGATTTGTTGTCCTTGAGAGGCCTGGTGAGAGGGACATTTTTGTTCCTGCCCGATGGGCAGCAGGGGCAATGAATAATGACAGGGTTATCGTGAGGGTTGAGAACTGGCATAAAAGGGAGGGAAGGGTAATACGGATTCTCGAGAGGGCTACAACGAGACTCGTCGGTAGATTAGACCTGACAAAGAACGCCTTCTATGTCAGGCCAAAGAACAAGACCATACCCTTTGATATTTACATCTCACCGAAAGATAGGGGAAAGGCAAGAAAGGGAGACAATGTCATAGTGGAGATAGTAGATTATCCCTCTGACAAAAGGCCTCCTTCGGGAAGGGTTATAAAGGTACTCGAAAAACCTGAAGACCCTAAAGCAGAGGTTGAATCTATTATCGAGGAGTTCAATCTTCCGAAGAAATTTCCAAAGGCTGTCCATGATGAGGCCCTAAGGCTTTACAAAGGGGCAGGAGAAGAAAAAGTCAAAAAGAGGAGGGATTTAAGAAGGCTTCCAACCGTAACGATCGATGGTGAAAGGGCAAGGGATTTTGATGATGCTGTCTCGATAAGACTCATTGAACATGGCTACAGGTTATGGGTTCATATAGCAGATGTATCTCACTATGTGGACTGGGATTCTGCAATAGATAAGGAGGCGAGGAAGAGGGCAACGAGTGTTTATTTCCCTGACAGAGTTATACCGATGCTTCCCAGGGAATTGTCTGAAGATCTCTGCAGCCTCAAACCAGGAGTTGACAGGCTTACTGTAACTGTTGAGATGGACTTTGACAGAAATGGAGAGAGGATAGGTGTCAGGTTTTATCCGAGTGTAATCAAAAGTGATGAGAGAATGACTTATACGTCTGTTAAAAAGATACTCGTTGATAATGATAAAAGGGAAAGGGAAAAATATGCGAATCTCCTTCATGAATTTGAGTTAATGAATGAACTTTGTAATCTTCTGAGATCAAGGAGACTGGAAAGGGGAAGTCTTGATTTTGATCTTCCTGAACCCGAGGTTATCCTGGATCTTCAGGGGAGGCCCGAGGCTATCATCAGGGCAGAGAGAAACCTTGCCCATATGATTATAGAGGAGTTTATGATAGCTGCTAATGAGGCTGTTGCAGGATACCTTGAATCCCTCAAGATACCGAGCCTTTACAGGGTTCATGAAGAGCCAGATGTCTCTAAGATTGATGAGATAATGAGAATGGTGAGGCATACCCCAGGGTTTGGAAAGAGGCTATTGAGGCCCTCTGACTTCTCGGATCTTCTCAGCGTGATTAAAGGTACGCCCTTAGAGGAGATTGTTAACTATATGATCCTGAGGAGCCTTAAGCAGGCAAGATATTCACCTTTGAACGTTGGTCATTTTGGCCTTGCATCAAAGAGTTATACACATTTTACTTCGCCGATCAGACGGTACCCTGATCTTGTTGTCCACCGTATACTCAAGGATATATTGACCAGGAAAAGGCTCTCGGATAAGAAGAGAAGTTATCTTGAGGAAACCCTGCCTGATATTGCCTTTCATTCATCGAGGATGGAGAGGCTTGCTGAGGAGGCTGAAAGAGAGGTTGTTGATGCCATGAGGGTCTGGTTCATGAAGGATAAGGCTGGCGAGGAATACACGGGGAAAGTGGTAAGCATAGCACCGTATGGGCTGAAGATAAGACTCAAGGATTTTTATGTTGAGGGATTTCTACATGTATCTTACATGAATGATGACTTTTATCAGTATGATGAGAGGTCGATCTCATTAATTGGTAAGAACAGCGGGAAGAGGTTCAGGATTGGTGATGAACTTTCAGTTAGGGTAGACAGGGTCGATATGGATGAAAGGGAGATAATATTTGGTCTATGAATCTTAAGGAGATACTTGACCGCTTTTACGAGGATTATGATTTTGAAAAAAGAAAACTCCATGATCCAATAAAGTTTCCTCATTGTTATAAAGACCCTGCAGACATAGAGGTAGTTGCCTTCATCTCTTCCTGTTTTGCCTATGGGAAGGTTGATCTCTTTATGCCCAAGATAGAAGAGATCTTGAAGAGGATAGGAGAAAAGCCCTATGAGTTTATTATCAATCTTGATCTCAAAGAGAGGATTTTATTCGATGACCTTAAATACAGGTTTAATTCAGACGATGATATATTCTGTCTCTTATATATTGTCAGCACTATCCTTCGCAATTACGGTAGTCTTGAAAGTCTCTTTATGTCCCATTATAGAAATGAGGAGCCAGATATATTTAGTGGACTAAATGGGTTTGTGGAGACAATGTGCAGTATAGATACCTCGCCAGTTTATGGAACCAATTTGAAGCCAAAGGGTCTTGTCCAGTTTTTCCCTTTGCCTCGGAGGGGAAGTGCCTGTAAACGAATGAATCTCTTCCTTCGCTGGATGGTCAGGGATAGGGATATAGATTTTGGTTTATGGAAAGGGATACCGAAGAATAGACTTATTATCCCTCTCGACACGCATATCGCCCGCATATCAAGGTGTCTGAGGTTTACAGGGAGAAGGAGCGAGGACTGGAGGATGGCTGTCGAGATAACCGAGTCTCTTAAGAGATTTGACCTCGAAGACCCCTTGAAGTATGATTTTGCCCTCTGTCATCATGGTATTTCAGGGGCCTGTAGTAAAGGAAATTGTGGGGAGTGTAAATTTTCTCCGATTTCCTCAAAATAAAATCTCTAAATAGATGTAGGATTATATACTGAATCCTCTTGGTTAACACGCTATTTTGGTAGAGAAGCGACAGAGCGAAGGGGTGGCAATATTACACACCACTGATACGCTGGCGCTAATACTTGATTAAGCATTTCTAAACCTCCTGAGTTTCTTCTCATATGCAGTAGATAAATCCTCTGACAGTCTCTCTATTTCCTCTGAAAGCCTTACTATGTCTATAGATTTTCTTAATCTTACCAGTTTCTCTTTTGTGTTTGCACTGGTAGTGTCAAGATTTAAAACCCTCCTGATTCCACCTTTACAGACTTCTTGAGATTACTGCTGAAGGGATTGCCTCTGTATCTCTTCTTTAGCTTCATTTTGTCTCTGTAAGGCTTAAGAAGCCTGTCTGCTGTTGAAGCAGATATCTTTAAAAGTAAGGCCCTTGTCTTTTCACTCATGTAACCTTTAAGCTCAGGATGATTAAAGAGTATCTCATGGTTGAGCCTTGTAAAGGCTACAAGATGCTTTGAGGAGGAAAATCCTGTAAGTGGCCATATCCTCCTTAATGCCCTCTCAACTTCTCCCCTGTATATCTTTTTCCTGCCCCTTTTATGAGTCTCATTAAAGGCTAAATCAGCTACAACTACAAACTTGCCATCCCTCGCTACAACCTTCCCACCTTTCCTTAATAACGAGGCAAGATACTGCTTGTTCATGTGAAGTATCTCTGAGAGTTCTTTAAGCATCTGAGCCTTAATCTTCTTTGATGCCTTCTGATAGGCCTTTGCATTGTGATTGATGATGACTAATTTGTTCTGCATGGTGTATACTCCTTTTGGTATCTCGGCAACCATCCTGATAACCTCCTTAAAGAAAAATTGATAATCGTATCAAGGAGTTTTAAAGGATGGTTGCCTTTTTTGTCAATTATGAGGAAACAATACCTTTTCGAAGAGATTATTTTTGAGGAAACGCGCTCCTTGTTATATCCATGAGAGGGAAACCTGTCCTCTGCAGCAATGCTCTGTTGGCCCTCAATATATTCTGGGAGCCGTCCTCGAGCCATACAAGATCTGTTATTGCATCAAAGGTCTTTTCCCATTCCTTTTTTTCCCTCGTTATCTCCTCAAAAAGAAAGGCATTTTCGAGGGCAATGGATATATGCTTTGCAACAGGGAGCAGTATATCGAGGTCTCTCTCCGAAAATCTAAAAGGTTTGATGCTATCGAGATTAAATACACCTAATAACCTTTCCTGGAAAAGGGGAATGCTTATCGTTGACCGTATCCCCTCCTTAAGGAGTTTTCTATCCAGTGGAAATCTCATCTCTGTAGCAAGGTCAAGGTTTATAATGGGTTGATTGTTTCGTGCAGCCCAGCCCGCGGAAGTGCCTTCAACAGGCGATTTAATTCCCTTCTTCAGAAGAGTATTAAGATCTGTGTCGAGGGCAAAGATCAAGAGATTATCATCCTTATCGTCATAAAGGAGTATGCTCGCCCTATCACAGGGAATCCTCTTCCTTATCTCGCTCATCATAATCCTGAACACCGTTGCGGTACTCAGGCTCGAGTTTATAACACCACTTAATTCATTTATCAAACTTATCTGGTTCGTCCTGTCTGTTAGCCTTTCGCGCAACCTCCTGTTTTCTTCAGTCAATCTTGATATTAATGAGGCATTCTCTCCTGACATATCCTGGACAACAAAGAGCAGGTCATCGTAAGAGGTCATTATTATCCTAGCCTTGAAGGGTATAGAATTCCTGTGGCATAGAACTTCTACAGGGCCATCGGATAAGCCTTTCTCGATTGCTGCAGAAACAGGCAGTAAAGCCCTCACATCCCTTCCGATGACCTCTTCATCCTTTAAATCGAGGATGGCCTTAAATAGTAGATTGGCATTCTTTATTTTGAATTCCCTATCAGTAATAGCCACAGGGAGGTTTAGAGAATCAAGCACTCTGAAGGCAAAACTCACAGGACTGTCTGATATATCCTGAACCTGCTGAACCGAGAGACCCATATAAAAATTATAACACAAAGAACTTACTTGCTTTTTGGCTAAACCCTCCTGTATATTTTTAACCATGAAGAAACTATGGGCAGGGAGATTCAAAGAAAAGACAGCAAAGGTTGTTGAATCCTTTACAGAGTCTATATCCTTTGATAGCCGCCTCTGGAGATATGACATCGAGGGAAGCATTGCCCATGCCATGATGCTCGGCAGACAGGGGATAATAACAGAAGAAGAGGCAGAGGCCATAATCAGGGGATTAAGGGAAATCGCATCTGAAATAGAGTCAGGCAAGTTCGAGTTCAGAGAGGAATTAGAGGATATACATATGAATATAGAACATGCCCTTACCGAGAAGATTGGCGATCCGGGGAAAAAGCTCCATACCGCAAGGTCAAGGAATGACCAGATAGCACTTGATATAAGGCTTTACATGAGATCGGAAATAATAGAGATTATATCATTGTTAAGTTCAACCCAGATTATCCTGCTCGAAACAGCAGAAAAAAATATCAATCTTATCATGCCAGGTTATACACATATGCAGAGGGCTCAACCAGTTCTACTGAGTCATCATCTCCTTGCCTACATCCATATGCTTGAAAGGGACTCCGAAAGGTTAAGGGATTGCCTTAAGAGGGTGAATGTACTGCCCCTCGGTTCCTGTGCATTGTCAGGGACATCACTGCCTATTGACAGAAGATATGTGGCTGAACTTCTTGGTTTTGGCACCATTTCAGAAAACAGCATAGATTCTGTCTCTGATAGGGATATACTGCTCGAATTTCTCGCTGATGCCTCTATATTAATGATGCATCTTTCGAGGTTTGCCGAGGAACTGGTATTATGGTCCACTGAGGAGTTTGGATTTATAACCATCTCCGATGCCTTTACAACAGGCTCAAGCATAATGCCCCAGAAGAAGAACCCTGATGTGGCAGAACTGATAAGAGGGAAGACAGGAAGGGTCTATGGAGACCTCTTCTCTCTCCTTACAACCATGAAAGGGCTTCCCCTGTCATATAACAGGGACATGCAGGAGGATAAGGAACCACTCTTTGATGCCATTGATACTGTTAAGGCTGTACTGAGCGTTCTCAGGGAAATGATACCTGCTATTAAGTTTAATCAGGATAAAATGTATAAGGCCTCATCATCGGGCTATACAACAGCAACAGACATAGCAGAGTATCTCGTTAAAAAAGGGGTTCCTTTTAGAAAGGCCCATGAGGTTGCAGGTAAAATAGTCCTCTTATGCATCGAGAAAGGAAAGGACCTGACAGACCTGACCCTGAAAGAGTATAGAGGTTTTTCAACTTTAATAGATAAAGATATCTATTCTGTCCTCACGCCTGAAGGTTCTATAAAAGGAAAGCTCTCCTACGGAAGTACTTCGAAGAAAGAGGTGATGAGGCAGATAAGGAGACTGAAGGCTCGTCTTAAAAGGTGAGAAAAGCCATCATAATTACATTTTTATCACTATTAGCTCCGCTTTGCCTTCTTTCTTTCTCGGCCTGTGGAAGAAAGGCCCCTCTGCGCCCCGAGGTCATTGTAAAACCCGAGAGGGTCGAAAATCTAAAGGCAATACATGACGAAAGAGGTCTCACCCTTTCATGGTCATACCCTGAGAGGAGAAAGATAGAAATTAAGGGCTTTGTCACCTTGAAATCTGAAGGAAGAGAGTTCGTAAGAATTGGTTATGTAGAGGGCAAAGGAACATCCTTTTCTTATATTGACAATGCTATCAAGACCGACGCAACCTATAGGTACAGGGTTATTGCTGAAAATACAAAAGGGATAATGGGAGAGGCCGCAGAGATACAGGTTTCTCCTTCACCCCTTCCTGAGGCGCCTCGAAAAATAAGGTTCTCCATAAAAGAAGATTCCATCGAGCTTTCATGGGATAACAGAAAGGCGTGCTATAGAATCTACAGAGCCTACGAGGGAGAAGAATACAGGCTCTTAAATCAGAAACCTGTATGCAATGGATTTTACATTGATCGAGTTTCTACAGAAAGGCCTGTCCATTACAGGATAAGGTCTATAGTAATAACAGATATAGTTAATGAAGGCCCTGCCTCGGAAGAGATCACCGTGAAACTGGAAGACTACATTCCTCTGGCTCCCACTGACCTGAGAATCGTTATTGGTGATAACAGGGTTTTTTTACTGTGGAAAGAATCACCTGAAGTCTGGGTGAGGGGCTACAGGATATTCAGAAAGGTTGAAGCTGAAAGGGATTTCAAGACAATCGGTGAAAGCTCCATCCCTGCCTTTATTGATTCAAATCTTGAGGGCCTTGAAAATAAAAGGATATTCTACATGATTAAGGCTCTCGGCCCTGCTACAGAAAGCGATCCCATCTATGGAGATATGATTTACATCATTTCAAGGTAATAAACCCAAACGTTGCAAAAATTAGCCTGTTATTTGGTGAATTGGTTAATAGGTGAAGTGGTGAATAGGCATGCCAGCCTCCAAATTTATGCAACTGGTGGGTAAATTAAATTAAGGGTTATAATATTGCATGCGGCGATTCTTACTCAAGGAATATGGCTCATGGAGCGTAATGATACTCTCCTTTATAACAGGAATCCTCATTAGCAGGGCTTTTACACTCAACTCGTTCCTGTCGCTTCTTTCGCTTTCTCTTTTCATCAATTCAAAGCAGGCCTTTACAATATGGTTTCGTCAGAAGAATATAAAGGCTTTATATATATTTTTTTGCCAGATAATTGTAGCTACCTTATTGATCCTTTTTGCCTTTCCCTCAGGGACATTAAGACTCCTACCCTTTGCGATCATACCACTAATATACATTATCTCCCTTTATTTCATTGGTGAGCACGCCCTTGTTTCAGAACTCGCAGGCTTTGCAGTCCTTACACTTTCCTCCCTCATAGCCCGATTCTCGGTTTCGGGCACGATTGATTTACCTCTCTATATAGCTACTGCACTCTTTTTTATGTCTGGCGTTTTAAAGGTAAGGATTCAGTTAAAGAAAAAGCTGATAGACCGGGTCGCCATGATATTGTACCTGGTAAGTGCTGCCATAATCTATTCCTCAATTAACATCCCTGTAATAATACTCCTCCCCCTCATTGACAACCTCATCTTTTCCATGACCCTTTACAGGGTAAGGCTTGCTGTGACAGGGTGGATTGAGGTAGCAAAGAGCATCCTCTTTGTCATACTCAGTATATCCTTTTATCAATAACTCTTCTTGCCTTTCCCTCAAATCTTTCGAGGGTCTTCTTCTCAACAAGCTTTACATTCACATTTATCCCGAGTTCTGAGAATAATCTCTGTTTAATAAGGTTAATCAGTTCATTCTGTTTTTTCATCTCATCAAAAAATATCTCCTCTGATACCTCAACTAAAACGGTCATCTCATCTGTAGCACCCTGATCTGTATCACCCCGTCCTCTCCTTCAATACCACTGCATCTAAAAATAAATATAAATACCTGTCCTCAATGGGCCTCCTGTGAAATTCCCTTACCTCTTTATCAAGACTCCTCGCTATGTTGGATATCGTCTGAGCACTGAATCCCTCCCCTATTAATGGCCTTAAGGCCTGCCCTGTTAGCCTCGTGGAGGCTCCATAAAGAAATATCCTCTTTAATACCTCATCTATCTCTGCTGACCTCTGTTTATACCTGGGAATTACCTGACTCTTAAATCCCTTAAGCCTTGATCTCGGCATCTTTATTTCTAACCTGCCTTCCTTCAAAATTATCCACCTCTTCCAGTATCCGTTCCTGTAGTCCTGCCTTAAAGGACTCCTCTCATACTCAGAACACCCTATATACTCCCATTGCTCAGCCTTTAAGGCCTCCTCTAAAAGAGACTTCCTCATCTCCTTCATTGCCTCATCGCTTAACTGCCAGAAATCCTTAAAACTGCTTTGATATTCCTTCCATAAATCTGTTAAACTTAGTTCAGTGAGTTGCTTCACTGACATGGGTGTGTCCTCCTTTCTTAGAAAGATTAATTTCTATTTTAAATCAATGGAGGATACACCTTTTTCTCACATTTCAAATTTACACAGAAGATTTTACACTACCGTAATAAACAATGATTTTGACTTGATAATCACAGACTATAAGTTACCTGACATATTTGGACCTGAACTAACAAAGAAGATCAAATTCATGAAGCCCTTCATACCTGTTATCGGTATTAGCGCCTATCCCTGCAAAAAGGTCTTTATTCAGGCAGGCGCTGATGAGTTCTTCGAAAAACCTTTCCGAATGAGTGATATCAGACAATCCGTTGAGACCTTGACAATTCGTAGAGATTTATAGAGCCTTAGAATGGCGGTCCCAACGGGATTCGAACCCGTGTTTTAGCCTTGAGAGGGCTACGTCCTAGGCCTCTAGACGATGGGACCACATTTATTTGGCTGGGGAGAGAGGATTCGAACCCCTATAAGCAGATCCAGAGTCTGCCGTCCTGCCATTGGACGACTCCCCATATCTTGGACATTATTAGTATATAAAAATTATCTAACAAAAGGGAATACATACCCATCAGTTCTGCGCTATGTTATAGGCCTTTATCTTTCTGTGAAGGTTGCTCCTTTCGATGTCGAGTTGCTCTGCAGTTTTTGATACATTCCAGTTATTTTCCTCCAGCTTCTTCATTATAAAATCCCTTTCAAAGGCATCCCTTGCCTCCTTTAGTGTCCTGTAACTAAAATAACTTGCCATCTCGATACCGTCACCCAGACTTATGTCCTTTTCAGTGATAATAGCGGATTGAGTCATTATAAGAAGTCTTTCCAGCGTGTTTCTCAATTCCCTAACATTCCCTGGCCATTCATGATTCTGGAGCCTTTTTATGGCCTCCGGTGTGATCTTTTTTGGCCTCTGTCCGTATTCTTCAGAGATAGTCTTTATAAAATAATCGACTAAAAGAGGGATATCCTCTTTCCTCTCCCTGAGAGGTGGCACTGATATAGGTATTACATTAAGCCGAAAGAATAGGTCTTCCCTGAAGGTACCCTTTCTTACCTCAGCAGGCAGGTCTTTATTGGTTGCAGCGATTATCCTCACATCTACCTTTATATTAGCACTCCCACCCACTCTCTGGAATTCCTGGGTCTCAATAACCCTCAGCACCTTTGCCTGAGTCTGTAAAGACATATCTCCTATCTCATCCAGGAACAGCGTTCCACTATCAGCAAGTTCAAATTTCCCCTTTTTCCTCTCAAAGGCTCCTGTGAAGGAGCCCTTTTCATGACCGAACATCTCACTTTCTATAAGTTCCTGAGGGATGGCGGCACAGTTAACCTCAATGAAAGGTTTTGATGCCCTATTGCTCAAGCCATGAAGAAGCCTTGCCACGAGTTCCTTTCCAGAACCGCTCTCTCCTGTTATCAACACCCTGCTCGAACTCCTGGCAGCAATCTCTATCTGGGAACGAAGGGATCTCATCTTTTCTGATTCACCTATAAGTTGCCATCTTCGATTAAGGTTTTCCTTCAAGTCTCTGTTTTCCCTTTCAAGCCTGCCTAAGGCAAGGGCTTTGCTCGATGAGACAACGATTCTGTCAAGAGAAAGGGGCTTTTCAATAAAGTCACAGGCACCCATCTGTATTGCCTTGATAGCAATCTCTATGGTACCGTGACCTGATATCATGATGACCGGAACATCTCTTCTGAGATTCTTTATCTCCCTTAAGGTCTCGATACCATCCATCCCTGGTAACCAGATATCAAGAAATACCAGGTCAGGAGACTCCATTTTGAATATGTTAATGGCCTCTTCCCCTGTTGAGGCTGAAATAACCTGATAGCCCTCATCCTCAAGTATCTCCGAAAGGGTCTCTCTAATCCCTTCCTCATCATCAACAACAAGTATCACCGGCTTCATAATTTCTCCTTTATAGGTAGTTCGATAGTAAAAACGGTACCTTTTGGTAAGTTATCCCTCACCCTCAGATAACCCATGTGTTCAGTTATGACCCTGTCAGCAATGGCAAGACCAAGGCCTGTTCCTTCCTTCTTGGTTGAAAAATAGGGGAGAAATAGTTTTTCCTTATCCTCATCCCTTATGCCAGGCCCATTATCAGCCACATTGATAAATATCCTGTTCAGGTTTATATTATAATCAACAGTAACCTCTATTGTACCGCCATCTCCCATTGCCTGAAGGGCATTATCGAAAAGATTGATCAGAACCCTTTTAAACTGATCTGGATCAATTTCAACAAGAGGTGTATTCTCCGGAATCGAGACTTTGATATTAAAGTTCTTATATGCCCTATATAGGTTTGCAACCTCTCCGATGATAATTTTTATATCAGCAGGAACTTTGTTTATCTCAGGCATCTTTCCAAATCTTGAGAACTCATCCACCAGTTTTTTCAGGCCCTCAACCTCTCTTATGATTGTCTTCGTTGACTTCTTAAAGGCATCAGAAAAGTCAGGTTCATTATTTTCCCATTTTCTGAGCATCCTCTCGGTTGATAGCTTTATAGGCGTGAGTGGGTTCTTTATCTCATGAGCCATCCTCCTCGCCACCTCCTGCCACGCCACAGCCTTCTGGGCCTTGATAATATCTGTGAGGTCATCAAAGACAACAAGGAGACCAAGATAATTGGAATCCCTGTCACGCAGACTCATCATCGTTACCCTCAATATAACCCTTCTACCGTTAATGGTCGCTCCTACCTCCTTCTCTATCCTATCAAGGGTCTTTAATTTTATCCCCTGGATTAGTTCCTGAAGGGATTGAGACTTAATCATAGAAAGGATCTCTCTATAATTCTTCCCGATAACCGAATCAGGGGTCAGGTTTAGAATGGATAACGCAGCTCTGTTTATAGTTATTATGTTGCCTTCTCCGTCGAGGGATATAACCCCGCTTCTTATATTCTCAAGGATATTTTCCATACAGAGCCTTCTTCTGTCAGATTCTGCATAGGCAGCCTGAAGGTAGTCCTTTCCTTCCTTTATGTCTTTAACCATCCTGTCAAAGGAATTTATCAAGAATCCTATCTCGTCATCCCTTTCGGTATTTAACGAGACATCGAGATTGCCTGAGGCAACCTTCTCTGTCGCCTGAGCAAGCATCTGAACAGGTTCAGTAATTCCCCTTGCTATTCTCAAGGATACCCACAAGGCTGTGAATACAACAAGGAGCGTAAAAAAGCCGAGGAACAGGAGATAGTTTAATTTCAGGGGTTGTTTGAAAGACTCAAGTTTTATGTAATCCTCATAAAAACCCTTGAGTCGGTTCACCCTGAAGCTCAAATCGTTGGGAATAACAGATTCAACCACTATGACCTCGACTACATTACCATCTTTTTTGACAGGTACTGCTGCCCTTACAATATCTCCTTCCTCAGTTGATATGACCTCTGCACCCTCTTCTCCATTGATGGCATCTGAGATAACCTGTGAGGGGTTCTCGGTAACCCCCGAAATCCTGTAAATCCTGTACCCATCAGGGGTAACACCCTTTTTTGCCACCAGCATTGCCAACTTCAAATTTCTCTCCTTTTCGATCTCGTATAAACCCTTTGCAAGGGAAATGCTATTTTCGAGGGGTTCCCTGATCTTAGGTGTAAACCACCTGTCTATATAGTTTGTCAGCAGGCCGCTGGCACCTATAAAAAGCAATGCAGAGGGTATGGATGTCAGTATGACAAAGATGAGAACTATCTTTGTCTTGAACATAGAACCAAGAACCCTCTGTTTTCTTTCAAGATATAATCTCACAAGGGATTTCACGACAAAAAATATGAGGGTCAGGAGGGCGATTATATTGAGGTTAAGTATGATCAGTAGCAAGACCCTTGTAGCTATTGAGAGGTCTTTAAACCTGATGAAATGAACCTCCAGAACAATCATGGCCAGAACGATTAAGAATATCGCTATCTTAACAGGCCATCCCCTCATTGCCTATTCCTCACTAAGAATTTAAGCGAATCCCTCTCAATCTTGAATTCCTTCTCAGGGACAAAGAAGAGGAGATACCCTATAACGGGTGGCAGTTTTCTTAGCCTCGATTCCGCAGTTATCCGTACGAAATACTCAGAGTCCTCAAGCTCTTTTGTATTCACTATCTTTACATCCTTTATATTCAGGGCCCATTTGAGCATAGAATTAAAATCCCTAAATCTCTTTTTTATAAGGGTAACACCATCAAAGGATGTTGCTACATATTCACCCTTTACAGGGTCACTGGTCAAAGTATTTATGATCTTCTTACCCATGATAAACTCATCAGGCCAAAGGGACCAGACCCTGAAGAGGTCTATATATAATGTCAGTTCTTTTGAAATACCATTCCTAAGGTCCTCAATCCCTTTTTCATCGAGTATTACCCTTGCAGACACAAAGATATCCCCATCCACAATCTTTACTTCCGGAGTCGAGACCTCAGCAGCAAATAAAGAAGTAAAGAGACTGATCTGCAAAATTAGAGCAGTAGTGAAGTAGAGCAGCAAGATTAAAGCAACAGTGCAGCAGCGCATTAGAGCAGAAGTCTTATTAAGGGATCGCTTTATAGATTTTAGACTTGACATATCCCGATGAATTTTATTTTCATTATAGCATACCCAAACGTTGCAAAAATTAGCCTGATATTAGGTTAATAGGTTAATAGGTGAAACGGTGAATAGGCTATAGGCTGAA
>JBKBUB010000090.1:0-6252 GCA_046290925.1 Thermodesulfovibrionales bacterium
ATTTATGCTTTGCAACCAGTATAGATGTCTATAGTTCAGTTAAAGGCAGGGATGAGTGTTAATATGAGAAATAAAAGTAAAAGGGCTGAGCCCGCCGTTATAGCGATGATACGACCACGCCTTCCCCTGTCTAAATACGGGATCAATAAAAGCAATACGATGGATAGCGAAGGAATCACTATGGTTCCGATGAAGGCAGTCCTGCCTGGGAAATACCTGACGAGTTGATAGAGCCAGAGAAAATACCACTCAGGCTTTGGCTGAAAGCCAGCGGTAAAATCTATCTGTCTTCCTATGATAGGCGGATAAAGCAATGAAAGTATCACAACAGCCTCTATGATAAAGAAAACCACGAAGAGTATCTCAATCAAATAATCAGGATAAAAACTCTTTTCCTTTCTTTTAGACATTAAAGACCTCCTGATATTCCCTGTTTCTTAACCATATGAAAGTGAGCCCAGAGTAGTAAAGACATAACAAGAGGCAGGAAAAGCACGTGAAGACTGTAAAACCTAATCAGTGTTATCCCATCAACATCAGGCCCACCCCTTAGGAGGTAAAGGAAGACCTTACCCATAAATGGAACCGTACCGGCCATAGATGTTCCCACAACCGTAGCCCAGTATGCCTTCTGATCCCAGGGAAGCAGATAACCCGTAAACCCTGATGCAAGGGTATTTACAAATGTTAGGCTGCCTGCTATCCAGTTCAATTCCCGTGGAGGCCTGTAGGCCCTTGATACAAAGACCCTAATGGTATGAAGGATTATAAATACTATCAACAGATTTGCTGACCACTTGTGCATTCCCCTTATGAGCCTACCGAAGAGTACCTCATCATTTATCCTTATTATGCTCTTGAAGGCCTCAGTTTCTGAAGGGATGTAATAAACCGATAGAAAAAGGCCTGTTATGGCGGAGATGAGAAATAATGTGAAGGCCGCACCACCGAGGCAGTAAGAATAATTAATCCCCGGCGGAATTTGCCTCTGAAGGAACCTTTTATGAGGCTCCTTAATGCCAAAACGAGAATCTAACCAGTCAAAGACCTTTCCCATTTCTTAAACCTGAAAAATGCATTGTTTTGCCCTGATGTTGCATAAATTGGGAGTCTGGCATACCTCAAATAAATGGGTGAAGCAATCTTGCTACCGTGCGACCGTACGACTGTCGCACTGTAGCACTGTCGCACCAATGTGAGCCTATTCACCACTTCACCTATTAACCTATTAACCAAATATCAGGCTAATTTTTGCAACGTTTGGGTAAATTTTTGAGCAATATCTGCATCATCTGGATTAATATAATGGAAGGGACAGTGACATCACCTTCTCAAAACTCCTTCTATGAATCTTGCATGGACCATAAGCAATAATCTTCTCTATATGCTCCTTTGTTGCATAACCTTTGTGCCTTTTGAAACCGTACTCAGGATAGAGTGCGTCATAATGATTCATCAACTTATCCCTTGTTACCTTAGCTATTATCGAGGCTGCTGCTATCGATGCACTCTTTGATTCCCCTTTAATCAAGGATATCTGTTCAATATCGACAGCTATCTTCATGGCGTCTATCAGTAATAGATCAGGCCTGCGCGAGAGATCATTTACGGCCATTTCCATGGCCATTATTGTCGCATTCCTGATATTTATCCTGTCTATAATGTCATGCTCTACAACCCCTATACCGATGTCAGTACAATCACAAATAATGTTCCAGAAAAGTTCCTCTCTCTCCCCCTCAGGAACAATCTTTGAATCTCTGAGACCGTCAAATCTTCTGTCCTCTGGAAGTATAACCGCTGCAGCAACTACAGGACCTGCAAGAGGACCTCTTCCTGCTTCATCTATTCCTGCTATAATCCTGAAACCCTTTTCCCTGAGGGACTGATCAAACTGATATACATCCTGTACCCCAAAGTTTCTATGTTTCTTAGGGTACACCATGTTTCATTTATTCTGCTGTCACCTTTTCTCTTTCCCCTTCTTTTATCTTGGCAGCCTTACCCTTCTTGCTTCTCAGATAGTAAAGTTTTGCCCTTCTTACAGCCCCTCTCCTGACTACCTCGATCTTATCGATCGTGGGTGAGTGAAGTGGAAATATCCTTTCAACCCCAATACCAAAGGACACCTTCCTTACCATAAAGGTCTCTTTTATCCCGCTTCCCTTCCTGGCGATTACAACCCCTTCAAAAGGCTGTATCCTTTCCTTATCACCCTCGATAACCTTAACATGGACCTTTACCCTATCACCGATGTTAAACTGTGGAACCTCTTTCTTAAATCCTTCCTCAATCGCTTGAACGAAATTCATTGTATTCCTCCTTTATTTCTAATATTAGTTTACGGTCGAGTTCTGAGAGTTCAGCCTTTTCGAGAAGATCGGGCCTTCTCCTTAAAGTCCTCTTTAGTGCCTCCTTTTTTCTCCATCGTGCAATCTCTTCATGATGTCCTGAGAGCAAGATATCAGGCACCTTGAGCCCTTCATATTCAGGAGGTCTTGTATAATGGGGATAATCCAAGATACCCCACGAAAAAGATTCCTCCCTCAGGGATTCCTGATCTCCAAGTACACCCGGTAATAATCTTACGACGCTGTCTATTATAACCAAAGCAGGCAGTTCTCCGCCAGTCAGGATATAATCACCTATAGACAACTCCATATCCACAAGGGCATCTCTGACCCTTTCATCTATAGCCTCATATCTACCGCAAAGAAGGATAATCCTCTTATTCATCCTTGAAAGCATAACAGCAGTTGATTGATTGAATAGATCACCCTGCGGACTTAGCATAATTGTATGTGACTCAATCCCGTCAGCCTTAATAGCCTTTATCGCCCTGAAGAATGGCTCGGGCTTCATGACCATTCCAGGACCACCACCGTAGGGATAATCATCAACGCTCCTATGCTTATCCACCGTGTAATCCCTCAGATTGTGCACCCTTATATTCACCAGTCCCATTCTTATTGCCTTTTTCAGTATACCCTCAGAAAGGTATGCATGAAATATAGAGGGAAAGATTGTAATTATATCAAAGATCATCATATTGATAAAAGTTAAGGAGAGAAAAAGTTTATAGGATGCAGAGTATTAAGTATAGGGTGTAAGGATTACTAACCTACACCCTATACCCTTCAAATGTTATTCGAGTATCTCAAGTACGCAGCGTTTACCGAGTTTTGTTCCTGCTGCTCCAAGTATGGTCCTCATGGCACGGGCTGTCTTGCCCTGTTTTCCAATTACCTTTCCGAGGTCACTTGCTGAGACCCTTAGCTCAAATACCGTTGTCTTTTCACCATCCACCTCCTTAACGCTTACCTCCTCAGGTCTGTCAACCAGAGCTTTGGCCATAACTTCGACTAATTCTTTCATCTTCAGTCCACCTCCATTCGAATATTGACCGATTACAAGCCGGCCTTTTGTAAAAGCTTTTTAGCGATATCTGTAGGTTGCGCTCCATGCTGAAGCCAATACTTGACCCTTTCTGCATTTATCCTTGTTTCGCTATCCCTTTTGGGGTTATATGTTCCGAGTATTTCTATAAAAGGGCCATCTCTCCTTGCTCTCGAGTCAGCAACGATTAACCTGTAAAAGGGTTTTTTATGAGAACCCATCCTTGTCAGTCTTATTTTTACCAATTAAACACCTCCTTTTATTACTTAATCCATAACCCGTAACAGGTAATAAGTATTTACCCACTAGTTGCATAAATTTGGAGGCTGGCATGCCTCAAATGAATGGGTGAATGGGCTTAAGGCTTAAGGCGTTAGGCTTAAGAGTAACTTCAGCCTTCAGCCTATAGCCTATTCACCACTTCACCGATTCACCACTTCACCAAATATCAGGCTAATTTTTGCAACGTTTGGGTTTATTTAACGATACTGAATTTTAATACATACCCTATTGTAAAGTAAAGGTCAGAAGGGAAAGACCCTTGGCAGCTTAATGCCCTTCTTCCCTTTGAACATCTTTAACATCCTTTTCATTTCAACATATTGTTTTAACACCCTATTAACATCCGTAACAGTTGTGCCGCTGCCAGCAGCTATCCTCTTCCTCCTGCTTCCATTTATGATATTATGATCTCTCCTTTCTTCTTTTGTCATCGAATTTATTATAGCCTCAACCTTGACAAACTCCCTTTCATCTACAGATATATCTTTTACCTTCCCCATACCAGGTATCATGCTCAAGAGATTCTCTATAGGTCCCATACCCCTGATCTTTCTTATCTGCTCCTTCAGGTCATCAAAGGTAAAGGACTCACTCATTATCTTTTCCTGGAGCCTCTCGGCCTCTTTCTTCGAGTAAGCCTTTTCCGCCTGCTCGATTAGGGTTAGGACATCGCCCATGCCCAGTATCCTTAATGCAACCCTATCAGGATAAAAGGGCTCGATCATTTCAATCCTCTCTCCAGTGCCGATCAGTTTTACGGGCTTCCCTGTTACGTATCTAATAGATAATGCTGCACCGCCCCTTGCGTCACCATCCATTTTTGTCAATACGATGCCGTCTATTCCAATCTGCTCATTAAAGCTCTTAGCTATATTGACCGCATCCTGACCCGTCATTGCATCAGCCACAAGTAGGGTCTCTTTAGGAGCGACACGGGTCTTTATTTCCCTTAATTCCTCCATAAGGCTATTGTCTATGTGAAGTCTTCCTGCTGTGTCGAGAATTACGATATCCTGGGCATCGAGTCGTGCCTTTTTCAGTGCCTCCAGACATAAGTTTACAGGATTCTTTTCGTCCCTGGAGTGGAAAACAGGGATATTTATCTGCTTTCCGAGAGTAACTAACTGCTCTATTGCAGCAGGCCTCTGAAGGTCTGCTGCAACAAGCAAAGGCCTTCGCCCCTCTTTCTTAAACATGTTTGCGATTTTAGCAGAGGTTGTTGTCTTTCCTGAACCATGAAGACCTACCATCATTATAACGGTCGGAGGGTTAGGAGCAAGATGTATGCGACTATTAGTACTTCCGAGGAGTTCACAGAGTTCAGAGTGGACTATCTTTATGACCTGCTGACCAGGAGTAAGGCTCTCAAGCACATCCTTACCAACAGCCTTATCCCTAACGTGCTGTACAAATTCCTTGACAACCTTGAAATTAACATCTGCCTCTAAAAGGGCAAGCCTCACCTCCTTTAATGCTAAGTCAACATCCTCCTCCTTTAAGATACCCCTGCTTCTGAGTTTTTTGAATATCTGATCGAGTTTTTCTGATAGTGCCTCAAACATCAAAGTAGCCTTTCGATCTCTGTAGATAATTTATTCTCAACATCAGGACTGAAACCAATGTTTTTTAAGACTATCTTTCCTTCCTTATCTATCAGGAACGTGGTAGGAATGCTGTAAACACCGTAGAGATTATTAATATTTTTACTGTCTATAAGGACAGGATATTGAATAGAATACTCCCTTACGAAGGCTCGAAGATCCTCCACAACATTCTGTCCTTTGTCAACAGAGATTCCAAGAAGAACTAAACCTTTTTCATTGTACCTTTTATAGATTTCGTTCATAGTTGGGATTGATTCCCTGCAGGGAGGACACCATGTTGCCCAGAACTCAATCAGGACTACCTTTCCTCGAAGGTCTGACAGATGCACTTCTGAACCGTTCGTAGTACTGAGTGTAAAATCAGGTGCCTCATCACCCTTAATAGTCGGCTTTTTTCCCCTGGCACAGGATGATGACACCAGGAAAACCATAAGGGTAATAAAGGCTATTCTTATAAGTCCATTTGAAAAGGCCCTCAAATTTTTCATCTTCTGATTATTTTATGATAGGAGGGATTCTATCTTTGCCTTGAGTTGTGGCTTAGGAACGGCCCCTACAATCTGGTCAACCTTTTCTCCGTCCTTAAAAAACATTATAGTGGGGATTCCCATTATCTTATAACGACTTGCTATGTCAGGATTTTCATCGGTATTTAATTTTGCTACCTTTATTTTGCCCTCATATTCCTTTGCAAGTTCTTCAACAGTAGGTGCTATCATCCTACAGGGACCACACCATACAGCCCAGAAATCAACCATTACAATACCCTTACTCTGTAACACCTCACTGTCCCAGGTCTGGGAAGTAACATTGATAATCCCTTCTGCCATCACAACCTCCTGAAATCATTTTAATATTGAATTATATTTATTTCTTACCAACTTTGTCAACGCAGCGCGTTTCCTCAAAAATAATCTCTTCGAAAAGGTATTGTTTCCTCATAATTGACAAAAAAGGCAACCATCCTTTA
>JBKBUB010000091.1:0-6229 GCA_046290925.1 Thermodesulfovibrionales bacterium
CAGATTCGGAACACAGGATAGTAAGGACAAATGTAGCGATGGCTGAGGTTTTTAAGAAACATCCGCGGGACATGATGGGAACGAAGTGTTATGAACTCTTTGGAATAGATGAATCAAGGCTTATCTGCAAGTTTCCAGATCTACCAAGGACAGAGGAGATAACGATAAGGGATCAGACCTATCTTGTCAGTGTATTCCCCCTTGAGTACGATAATCAACAACTCTATGTTCATGTAATGAAGGATATAACAGAGATGAAGAAGTTAAAGGAACAACTCTACCATTCTGACAAACTGGCCTCACTGGGTCTTCTTGTCTCAGGTGTTGCTCATGAGATAAATAACCCTTTAACAGGCATACTCGCCTATGCTGAACTGCTCAATATGAGGGTCAAAGATGAAGATGTAAAGAAGGACCTCGAAAAGATACTTAACAGTGCGGAGAGATGTAAGAAGATCGTCGAGAACCTCCTGACCTTTTCGAGGCAGAAGAGACCGTCGAGGAGCCTCGAATCAATTAATGAGATCATTGACAAGGCCATTGAGTTGAGGGCTTACTGGCTAAGGACAAGCAATATAGAGATCGTGAGGGATTATGGACATGATATACCAACACTTTATATAGATTCCCAGCAGATCCAGCAGGTGATTCTAAACATAATACTGAATGCAGAACATGCCATAGTTGATTCTAAGAAGGAGATGGGTATGATAAGATTCTCAACCTTCTTTGATAGTAAGAAACAGAAGGTTATGGTGAAGATAACAGACAATGGTAAAGGGATACCATCTGATATAATTCACAGGATCTTTGACCCCTTCTTTACGACAAAACCTGTTGGCATAGGTACAGGGCTCGGATTGTCAATCTCTCATGGCATAATACAAGAGCATGGCGGCAGTATTCAGGTGGAAAGCAAAATTGGTGAAGGGACTACCTTTATCATCGAACTGCCCGTTCATACCGAAGGGACAAAGGGGATAACAGGCGATGAGATCATCATATTTAAGAGAGGTGATGGATAGATGTTTGCAATAATTGGTATTGTTGTTGTTCTCGGCTCTGTTATAGGTGGATTCCTCATGGAAAAGGGAAATCTCCATGTCCTGTTTCAGCCTGCCGAAGTCGTCATTATCTTTGGTGCTGCTCTGGGTTCCTTTTTTATAGCCTCTCCACCAAAGGTCGTTTCCCTTGTTGCAAAGAACCTTCCCCTCATAATAAGCTCAGGAGGGCAGAGCAAGGAGAAGTACTTAGAACTTCTATCCCTTCTCTATCAACTCTTCTCAAAGATAAGGAAGGAAGGGCTTATATCGATTGAGTCTGATATAGAGAATCCTGGCAAAAGCCCTATATTTAAGAAATACAGTGGCATTTTAGCAAACCATCATGCCATAAACTTTATCTGTGACAACCTCAAGGTGATCATTACAACAAATGTCCCACCCCATGAACTGGACAGCCTCATGGAACTTGAGATAGATACTCATCACCATGAATCCCTGACCCCATCTCATAGCATCTCAAAGGTTGCGGATGCCTTACCCGGTCTCGGTATCGTTGCAGCGGTCCTCGGTGTTGTCCTTACAATGCAGTATGTTGACTCACCTCCGGCAGTCCTTGGGCATAAGATTGGTGCTGCCCTTGTAGGAACATTTATGGGTGTTCTTATGTGCTATGGCTTTGTTGGTCCCATGGCAACGAATCTGGAACATAAGGCAAAGGAGGAGAGTGTTTATTATCAGGTCATTAAGGTTGCACTCGTTGCCTTTGTTGGTGGTGCTGCGCCACAGATGGCGGTTGAATTTGGCAGGAGGGCAATACCTGCAAAGGAAAAGCCAACATTTGATGAACTCGAGAAGGAGTTAAGAAAGGCCAAATGAAGGAACAGAAGATAATCATAAAAAAGGTAAAAAAAGTAGGAGGAGAGGGGCATCACGGAGGCTCATGGAAGGTTGCCTATGCAGACTTTGTTACGGCCATGATGGCCTTCTTCCTGCTTCTCTGGCTTATATCAATGGTTGCACCAGAGAAGAGGGCAAGGATATCTGCCTATTTTAAGCACTTCAGCATCTTTGAACAGAGTGGTTCATCCTTCATGGAGAAGTCCAGTGAGGTCTTTAGCGAGACAGGAGAGTCCGCAAAAAAGGTTCCCTACGAGATGTATGGTCAGGGTGCACCAGCAATGAAGCCCGAGGAGTTTAAGGAGTCCATAAAAAAGGCTATTGAGGATAAACTGAGTGATATAAAGGATCAGGTTATAGTTGATATCTTTGAAGGTGGCGTAAGGATCCAGCTTGTTGATAAAGAGGGTAAGCCGATGTTTGACCTGGGCTCTTCGAGACCTACACCAATGGCAACGAGGATACTTCAGGTTATTGGCGACAACATAAAGTCCCTTCCAAATCCTGTTGCTGTTGAAGGGCACACAGATTCTCTTACCTATAAGTCATCGAGTTACAGTAACTGGGAGCTTTCAACAGAGAGGGCATTGACAGCAAGAAAAGAGTTAGAAAGGTTTGGCCTCGACCCATCGAGACTCACGAGGGTTGCAGGTTATGCTGATACAGTGCCATTCATTAAGGAAGACCCAAAGGATCCGAGGAACAGGAGGATAAGCATAATCCTCATGTTTCCGCAGAAATCTTCTCAAAATTTATCAAGTCCATAGTATCTTCTTTTATGGCCATAACATAAATCTTATTCATTGTTAAGTAATTTACGATTTTTTCCTGTATATACAAAGAGGAAAATATTGGAATTATCTCTTTCCCTTTATATTCAGGGAAATAATCAAAAAATTCCTTGTTATTTAGAAACTCGACAAACTCATCGATGTAACTCTGGCGTGGTGTGGATTTTGTCTCATTCAAGATGATTTTGTCATCGCAGACAGCAATAACATCGAATTCCCTGTACTTTGACCTGTCCTTCTGATTTCTCTTCAGGACCCTTACACCTAAGAATTCAATATCCCCACATCTAAAGTATTCCTTCGCTATCCTCGGAATGTTTGGAGCTACTATGTCTTCTACAAGGGTTCCCATCTTATTTGCCAGTTCTCCCCACTGCTTGCTCATCCTTCTTCCCTCTCGCCTTATCTCATTTATGGCCATCTCTGTCTGGACAATGAATCGTCCAAGAAGTGCTTCCAGTCTGTCAACCCTATCTTCTAATTCGAAAGACATCCAACCTCCTTATTCAGGATAATCATCTTGCATCCTGTATCCTGTTATTCACTATATCATAAAAGTTGGCTTTTGGGAATATTAGTCCTCGAGCAACTGAATTATCTCTATCTCCCTTTGCATCACATACTCCGCAATCCTTTCTTCATCCTTTGGATGGGTGAATAATTCTACGCCATACCTGAAGGCATCCTTTTCCTCGCGCTTGAGTTTGATAGCACCGTAGGCGACAACGGTTTCCCCTCCAGGTAGAAGGATTGTAAAGGGGTATATCTCCTTTACATTGAAATCCCTTCCCGAGAGAAACCCGATCCCTCTCTGGCTTATGTCAGTGACATGTAACGGAATGGTTGGCTCGTCATGCCTGAGGATGTAGAGCAACACCGGCCTTACAGGAGAGGGCTCTATCCTGAGAAAACGTCTTCTTTCAATGAATAATCTCCCAGGGATATCTGTGATTACCTCTTCATCCAGAACCTTAAGGATATTAAGAGTGCCTTCAAAGGATGTCTTGGCAGGAAAAACCGCCTTAACAGATAGACCCTCCTTTATTCCCTTAAGGATTGTGATAGGTCTAAACCTTATAAGGAGCAGTCTGTTGTCGATTATTTCCTTAATCCTGCAACTACCCCTGACCGTGACAGGGGTCTCAGCCTCGAGTATAGGGAATGAAATGATTATAGATATCGCCTCTTTTAAGAGATACTCCATTACCTTCTTTATATTTTCGGGATCTTCCTCAGGCTTATCCCTCGATGGTTCTTCTGATATCATCTCCTTCGGGAGAGGAGGAATAGGTCTTGACATCTCACTACAAATCCTGATGATAAAATTGAGGGTGTTTCTGATATCAGCCTTGCCGGTCCTCTTGAGGTCTATTAAAAGGGCATTATATGCGGGGAGGTTCTCCTGAATCATCGTTGGTTCTTTTGAAACAAATATAACTGGATTGTTAAGACCGATTCTCTTCTTTTCTGTGAGAAAGTCTAAATAATCATCCTCAAAGGGTATGAGTGCAATATCATGGGGTAATACCTCTCTGAGAAAGACGGTCTTGATCCTTTCTTTCTCGATAACCTTAACAGGTAATTCATCACATACCAGAAGTTCTCCAAGTTCCTTTGTGGTCCAGACCCTCATGGGATAAACTCCTTTACCTTGCTCAGAAGAATCGAAAGCCTGTAAGGCTTCTGGATAAATCCATCAGGCCTGGGTTCAATACCCCTCAGGGCAGTATCTTCATCATAGCCACTTGAAATTACCATTTTCAGATCCTTTGAGACTTTCCTTAATTCCCCGATTAGTTCCTTACCATTCATCCCCGGCATCTCGATGTCTATTATTGCAAGCCCTACCTCTTCCCTTATCTCGTTAAACTTATTGATGGCCTTTGAGCCTTCAGTGGCAGCATATACATCATATCCCGCACCTGAAAGGGCATCATTAAGAAGGTTCAGAACGGTCTCGTCATCATCAACAATAAGTATGCCCCTGCCCTGTCTCCTAATAACAGGCTCCTTTGTTATCTCCTCTGCCGCCCTCGGAAGATAGATGGTGAAGGTTGTTCCCTTTCCCTCTCCACTTTCGAGGTGCAGACATCCATTATGGCTCTTTACTATCCCTGCCACTGCGGGCAGTCCAAGACCCCTTCCCATAAACTTCGTGGTGAAGAACGGATCGAATATCTTTTTATGGAGGGCCTCAGGAATACCAGGGCCTGAGTCACTCACCCTGATCTCTACATATTCTCCTTCTGAGAGATACTGTTTCAGTGGGTAACATTCCCTATTCTCCGTTATCTTTATATTCGATGTCCTTATGGAAAGTATTCCGCCTGTTTCTGCCATAGCCTCGAAGGCATTAAGAGTGAGATTGATCATCATCTGTTCCATCTGTGACCTGTCTGCAAAGACAGGCCAAAGTTCTTTATCCAGGTCTAAATCAACCCTGATATTCAGATACTTTCCCTTATGGGTCATCTTCAGGGCATTCTCAATGCAAGTGTTGAGATCCAAATTTGATGGTTGATAAATACCCTGTCCTGAATAGGCGAGCATCTGCTTAACGAGGTCTGTCATCCTTTCAGAGTACCTGATAATGTTATCTATGTATGAGAGGTCTTCCTTTCTTGCCTTTATCCTGAGCAACTCTGCAGAGCCCAAGACAGCCATGAGCATGTTGTTGAAGTCATGGGCAATGCCGCCTGTGAGGGTTATTATTGATTGCTCCTTTTCCTCAAGATAGAGTCTCTCCATTAGCTTTCTGTTCTCCTCCTCAAGCCTTACCCTTTCAGTTATATCCCTCGATGCCTCGATGACATAGATTATTTCACCTTTTTCATTAAAGACCGGAGAGGCTATTATCTCAACAACCATCTTCGAGCCATCGGGCTTTAGATGTTCATGGATTGTCCTACTCACCTTTTTCTTTTCCATGACCTCTTTTAATGGACAGGGATGTTCTGAACCCTCGCAGGGCAGGTCCCTGCCATGAGAGATGCTGTAACAGAAGGTGTCTGATTTCATCGCTTCATTTAAAGTGGTGTTAACAAGTTCCACCCTGTAATCAGGCCTGATAACCATGACTTGGTCAGGCAGGCTGTCGATGATAGACTGGAGAAATCTCCTTTGCGCCTCCTTTTCCCTTTCAATCTGGACATGTTCTGTAATATCCTTTATGGTGCCGATTATGGCTGGTCTGTTGTTCATCTCTGTAACAGTGCCAAGAACCTCTACATCTATCAGTGTACCGTCTTTCTTCTTTCCCTTAAACATGTAATAAACACTCTTTGTCTCGCCTTCGAGGCGCCTCCTTATATTCTCTTTTACAGTGGGGTGGAAATCCTCTGCCGTGAGGTCATAAGGTGTCTTTTTATTTATTATCTCCTCAGGCTCATATCCAAAGATACGGGCCATCTCAGGATTTACATAAATGAAACGACCTTCTTGAATGATGTATACACCTACTAAGGACTGCTCCACGAGACTCCTGAACCTTTCCTCAGACTCTCTGAGCATGAGTTCTGCCTTCTTTCTCTCGGTGAT
>JBKBUB010000092.1:0-6167 GCA_046290925.1 Thermodesulfovibrionales bacterium
GATAAAGTTTTTTGAGAAAGATCCCTATGCGCCTATTCAGTATGTGTATGATATTGATAAGGTGCTTTATAAGGGGAGGAGTAAGTTTCAGGAGATCATGGTTGTTGAAAATCCATATTTTGGAAGGATCCTTGTTCTTGACGGAGTAGTGCAGATAACCGAGAAGGATGAGTTCTTTTATCATGAGATGCTCGTTCATGTCCTTATGCATGCCCATCCTAATCCACAAAACATAATAGTAATTGGTGGAGGAGATGGTGGAACCGTCAGGGAGGTATTGAAACATGATACAGTTAAGAGGGTTTTCTTTATCGAGATAGATGAGGATGTCATAAATGTCTCGAAGAAATTCTTTCCCTCTGTCTCGTGCAGCATTGACGACAGTCGTGTAGAGATAATGTGCATGGATGGGGCAGAATTTGTTAAAAATAGAGATAAGGACATAGATATAATAATTGTTGACTCAACAGATATAGTTGGTTTCGCAAAGAGCCTCTTCACTGTTGAATTCTTTAAATCCGTCAGGGATTCCCTGACCGATGAAGGCATGTTCGTTACTCTCACTGAATCACTCCATTTTCATAAGGATCTGGTTATAGAGGTTCAGGAGGCAATGAGGCTCATATTCCCTGTTGTTGATCTTTATACAGCGCCACTTGCTACCTATGCAGGCAACTGGTGGACATTCTCGGTAGCCTCAAAAAAACATGACCCGAGGGTTATGAGAAGGGAGTTCAAAATCGATACAAAATATTATAGTGACGAGATCCACTCACAGGCCTTTCTACCGAGGAATTTTTATGATAAGCTCATGGCTAAAGGCCTCAAATGGTGATTTCTTGACAGAGATATTTATTTGTTGTTAAATTATTAGCACTCTAATATGCTGAGTGCTAATAATAAAAAATAGTCAGAGGAGTCTTTAGGTGAAAAAAGAGATGCTCGAGGAAAGGATTTTCAGAGTTTTGTGGGCTGTTGTTGACAGCTATATCTCTAATCCTGATCCCGTGGGGTCGAGATATATAACAAGAAAATATGGATTTAATCTCTCACCGGCAACTATAAGAAATATCATGGCTGACTTAGAGGATATGGGTTACCTGATGCAGCCTCACACCTCAGCAGGACGAATTCCCACTGATAAGGGATATAGATTCTATGTTAATGCAGTGGAATCACTTAAATCAGGTGAAGCTGAACAGGGCATTTTTAAAGAACTAAGGAACAGGCTTGAAAATATAAGGAATGATATAAATGAACTTCTCGATGAAACAACAAGGACCATCTCAGTGGTTACCCATTACCTTGGAATAGCCATTCCACCAAAACCTGATAGTTCTGTTTTTAAGAAGATCAATCTATATAAATGCAGAGAAGATAGGGTTGCTACTGTTCTTATAACAGAGGAAGGATTGATAAAAAATAGGATTATAGAACTTGCCCCAGACCTGAGCGATCGTGATCTGAAGAGAATATCAGACTATCTTAATAGTAAATTTTCAGGTTACACAATTGATGAAATAAGGACTATTATACTTAAGGAAATGAAAAGCGATAGCGTTATTTGTGACAGGCTTATATCAAAGGCGATGAGGATCTGCGAGGAGATAATGCATTCAGGACAGAATACCGTATTTATATCAGGGCTCTCAGAGGTGCTTGAATTACCGGACTTCTCTGACCTAGCGAGAATAAAGGCAATAATGAAGACTATTGAGGATAAGCGCAGGATAATCAAACTACTCGATATGCTTACGGATGAGGGTGGTGTCAAAGTTGTTATAGGTTCTGAGAATCCTGTTACAGATATGATGAACCTGAGTGTTGTTGCCTCCACTTACAGAGAAGGCGATAAACATATGGGAACTATCGGAATCATCGGCCCTACGAGGATGGATTATTTCCGAGCCATGGCTATCGTTGAAGCCACTGCACGATATATCTCGGAAAGGCTATCAGAAAAGTAAGAATAAGATTTTGAGCGGAGGGATAAAGGTGAAAGACGAAGAGGTTATAGAGAAAAAGGAAGGAAAGGTTTTAGAGGTAAGCGAGAAAGAGGAGAAACCCGAAGAAAAACCCTCTGTTGAGGAGGAGCTATCAGAGTTAAGGGAAAAATACCTGCGATTATATGCGGAGTTTGAGAATTATAAGAAAAGGGTACAGAAGGAGAAAGAAGAACTCATTAAGTATGGAAATGAGGCGCTTCTTTATGAACTTCTAAATGTCCTTGATAATCTTGAGATGGCCCTTAAACACTCCGGTGAAAATGTATCGGAAGGGCTCGTGAAGGGAGTGGAGATGACCCTCAGGGAATTTCAGAGGATTACAGAGAAATTTGGACTTATTCCAATTGTAGCACTTGGCAGGCCCTTTGACCCGTCGTTGCACCACGCTATGTCACAGGTTGAGAGGGATGATGTGGAGGACAAAACCGTTGTTGAGGAGTTCAGAAAGGGATATATGTATGGCGATAAGGTCTTAAGGGCATCCCTCGTTGCTGTATCAAAGAAATCTGAGCCAGAAGTAGAGACATCTGACATAAATTCACAGATTAAGAAGGAGGAATAATATGGGAAAAGCTATAGGCATAGACCTTGGTACTACTAATTCGGTTGTTGCGGTAGTAATAGGTGGTGAACCAGTCGTGATCCCCAATCAGGAGGGAAGCAGGACAACGCCTTCTGTAGTTGCCTTTACCGAGAAGGGTGAGAGGCTCGTTGGTCAGATAGCAAAAAGGCAGGCCATAACAAACCCCGAGAATACTATATTTTCAATAAAAAGACTAATGGGAAGAAAGTTTAATTCCCCAGAAGTGGATCATGCCAGGAAGAGGCTTCCTTATAAAATAGTCGAGGCTCCAAATGGGGATGCCCATGTGGAGATAAGGGGAAAGAGATATTCTCCACCCGAGATATCAGCCATGATACTTCAGAAACTAAAACAGGCAGCAGAAGACTACCTTGGTGAGCCTGTGACAGAGGCGGTAATAACAGTACCTGCCTATTTTGATGACAGTCAGAGGCAGGCCACGAAGGATGCTGGCAAGATCGCAGGCCTCAATGTTCTGAGAATAATAAATGAGCCAACCGCTGCGTCCCTTGCCTACGGGATGGATAAGAAGAAAGAGGAGAAGATCTCTGTCTATGACCTCGGAGGTGGCACTTTTGATATCTCTGTGCTTGAGATAGGCGAGGGCGTTATAGAGGTTAAGTCAACAAATGGAGATACCTATCTCGGTGGCGATGACTTTGATCTAAGGATAATCGACTGGATGGTTGAGGAATTCAAAAAGGATCAAGGAATAGATCTCAAACAGGACAGGATGGCCTTACAAAGGCTTAAAGAGGCTGCTGAAAGGGCAAAGATAGAACTCTCAACAGCCATGGAGACGGAGATAAACCTTCCCTTTATAACGGCTGATGCTACAGGGCCAAAACATCTCCTCATGAAGCTCACGAGGGCAAAACTGGAGCAGCTTACTGAAGATCTTGTGCAGAAAACGATAGGCCCATGTAAGCGAGCCTTGGGAGATGCTAACCTTTCCCCGCAAGATATAGACGAGGTGATACTTGTTGGAGGACAGACACGCATGCCCAAGGTTCAACAGGTTGTTCAATCCTTTTTTGGTAAAGAACCTAATAAGACCGTGAATCCTGACGAGGTTGTTGCCGTTGGCGCTGCTATTCAGGCTGCTGTTCTTAAGGGAGAGGTTAAGGAGGTATTACTCCTCGATGTAACACCCCTTTCGCTCGGTATAGAGACCCTTGGTGGTATATTCACAAAGATAATTGAGAGAAATACGACCATACCTACTAAGAAGAGCCAGATCTTTTCAACAGCCACAGATAATCAACCTGCCGTTACCATTAAGGTCTACCAGGGTGAAAGGGAGATGGCTGCTGACAATAAACTCCTCGGAGTCTTTGAACTTGTAGGTATACCACCAGCTCCGAGAGGAGTCCCCCAGATTGAGGTTACCTTTGATATAGATGCCAATGGAATACTTCATGTCTCGGCAAAAGACCTCGGTACCGGCAAGGAGCAATCCATAAGGATAACCGCCTCAAGTGGTCTTACCGAGGAAGAGATAAAGAAGATGATGCGCGAGGCAGAATCTCATGCTGAGGAAGACAGGAGAAAGAAACAGCTTGCCGAGGCACGCAATGAGGCGGACAATCTTGTTTACGGTGTTGAGAAGTCTCTCAGGGAATATGGTGACAAACTAACCGAATCAGAAAGGAAAGAGATAGAGAGTGCTCTCGAAAGGTGTAAAAAGATAAAGGATACGAGTTCTGATGTTTCAGAGATAAGATCAGCCATAGATAGTCTGATGAAGGCATCCCATAAGATAGCAGAGCATATATATAGGGCTGCTGGAGCTCAGGCTGGGCCTTCAACGACAGAGACAGGGAAGAAGGGGCCAGAGGAAGAGGTTGTGGAGGCTGAATTCGAAGAGGTTGACAAAAAGGATAAATGAAGGATTATTATGAGATACTTGGAGTGCCGAGGAATGCTACCGAGGCCGAGATAAAGAAGGCCTTCAGATCTCTGGCACTCAAGTATCATCCTGATAGAAACCCAGGGAATAAGGAAGCAGAAGAAAAATTCAAAGAGATTAACGAAGCTTACTCTGTCCTGAGCGATGCTGAAAAAAGGGCGAACTATGACAGATTTGGCACCGCTGAGGGAGTTGGAGCAGGTTTTGGTGCCTTCACAGGCACGGCCTTTACAGATATCTTTGAAGACATCTTTGGTGACTTCTTCGGTGCCTTTACAGGCCAGAGGAGACCGAGACCCACAAAGGGAGAGGACCTAAGGTATGACCTTGATATCACACTTGAGGATGCAGCATTTGGTACAGAGAAGACGATTGAGGTCCCACGGTGGGAGAGGTGCGATACCTGCAATGGCTCAGGTGCAAGGCCGGGCACTGGTCCTATTCAATGTCCCAACTGCCGTGGTACAGGACAGATAAGATTCCAGCAAGGCTTCTTCAGCATATCGAGGACATGCAACAGGTGCGATGGTCAGGGAAAGATTATAACAGACCCCTGTCATACCTGTAAGGGCAAAGGTCATGTAAGAAAGACCCGTACAATCTCTGTGAAGGTGCCTCCTGGAGTTGATTCAGGTTCGAGACTCAGGATGGCTGGTGAAGGAGAAATGGGGCATTATGGTGGACCGCCAGGTGATCTCTATATAATCGTCAATATCAAAAAGCACCCCCTCTTTGTCAAAAAGGGCAATGATATAATCTATGAAACTACGATAACCTTTCCTCAAGCTGTTCTCGGTGCCACGATTGATGTACCAACCCTTGATGGGACAGCGGATCTTAAGATTCCTCCAGGCACACCCTCGGGTAAGGCCTTTCATCTAAAAGGTAAGGGGATACCGAGGCTCGGCGGTCATGGCCGAGGAGATGAGATAGTTATAGTTAACATTGAGGTACCAAAACATATAACTCCGAGACAGAGGGAACTGCTCGAGGAATTTGCAAAGATAAGCGGAGAAAAGACACAAAAGACCTTTAAGGATAAATTGAAGGATATATTCTCTGGAACAGGGGAAAATAATTAACCCTCAATATGCCTCGCATCTTTCTTCCAATAACTGATGAATCTAAGATTATCAATATCACAGGTGAAAAGGCACATCATCTGATAAAGGTTCTGAGGTGCAAAAGGGGCGATCATATTGAGGTTCTCGATGGTAAGGGAAGATCCTTTCACTGCGTAATTCAAGGGTTATCGAGGAGAGAGGTCAGGGTCGAGATCATAAGTGTGCAACCCTGCGATACAGAATCACCATTGAATCTTGTTCTTTTTCAGGGTCTATTAAAGGGTGAAAAGATGGACATCGTGATTCAGAAGACAACAGAGCTTGGCATAAAGGAGATTTATCCAGTCATAACAGAAAGGAGTCAGGTGAGGGAGACAGGAAAGATAGCGAGATGGAGAAAGATAGCAGAGGAGGCTTCGAGGCAAAGTGGAAGGACTGCTATCCCTCTTATTCATGAGCCTGTTGAATACTCCGATGCATTATTCATGATCAATGAGGAGTATAAAAAATTTCTTTTAACCCATTCCGATTCAACAGTCATGGATTATCACCTAAAAGGATTTATATTCTGGGAAAGAGGGGGAATCTCACTTAAGGAAGCTTTT
>JBKBUB010000093.1:0-6141 GCA_046290925.1 Thermodesulfovibrionales bacterium
CCCATCCCAGAGAGTAAGGGCGTGCCTCTCCTCCTTGCGTTCTGTCTGGGATGGGTGCGGGGCTCAAATGAATGGGTAAATGGTCTTAAGGCGATAGTGCGACCGGTGCGAGAAATTTAAACATTCCTTATAAACTGCCGCACTGTAGCACTGTCGCACTGTAGCACTAAGTCGCACGGTCGCTCGGTCGCACTAAAATATCAGGCTAATTTTTGCAACTTTGGGATTATTCATATCGCCTCTTCTCCCCTTTCTCCTGTCCTTATCCTGATTACATCCTCTACAGGATAGACAAAGATCTTTCCATCCCCTACATTTCCTGTCTTTGCCTTTTCTATTATCTCGCTTATCACGGCATCAACGAGGGTATTAGGAACTATTATCTCTATCTTCACCTTTGGTAGGAACCTAACCTCATATTCTCTTCCACGGTAAATCTCTATGTACCCCTTCTGTCTTCCGAATCCCTTTACCTCTGTCACGGTCATCCCCTGAATCCCGATATTGTTCAGGGCATCCTTTACCTCATCAAGCTTAAAGGGTTTTATTATAGCTTCTATCTTCTTCATTGCTCTCCTCCTTTGTTAGCTCATAGCTTTTGGCTGATAGCTCATGGCAAGAAATCATGAACCATGAGCTTTTATAAGTTATACAGCATTACTATATATGCAGATTATATGCCTTTTCTCCATGCTGACTCTCATCAAGGCCTATCATCTCATCCTCGAGATCACTCCTGAGACCTGTAGCAGCCTTAATCAGCAATAGTATCAGGGCTGTAACTATTGCGACATATATAATTGTGACTGCTATAGCTATAATCTGTGTCAATAACTGGGAAGGATTCCCGTAAAGCAGTCCTTTTCCTGCCTCATTTATTGCAGGGTCAGCAAATACACCTGTGAGTATGGCACCGAGTGTCCCCGCAACACCATGAATTCCAAAGGCATCAAGGGTGTCATCATAACCAAGCCTTGGTTTTATGTAGGCTACTGCGAAAAAGGGGATGATACCTGCAAGTATACCTATTATGAGGGCACCTTTGATATTCACAAAGCCTGCTGCTGGTGTTATGGCGACAAGACCTGCCACAGCACCGGAAGCGATTCCGAGTATCGTTGGCTTCCTTGAATATATCCACTCAGTAAACATCCAGGAGACAGCAGACATAGCGGTAGCGGTGTTCGTATTTAGAAAGGCAGCAGTAGCAAGCCCATTTGCTGCCAGGGCAGAGCCTGCATTAAACCCGAACCACCCGAACCACAACAGACCTGTCCCTGTTGCTACCATAGTCAGATTGTGTGGAAGAAGAGATGTGTCCCGCCTCCTTCCGAGCATCAATGCACCAACAAGGGCAGCTATACCTGCATTTATATGCACTACAGTACCGCCTGCAAAATCAAGGGCACCCAGTTTTGCGAGGAAACCGCCTCCCCAGACCCAATGTGCAACAGGTAGATACGCAAAGGTCATCCATAGTATGCAGAATAGGATCCATGCTGAAAACTTCATCCTTTCTATAAGCGCTCCACTAACGAGAGCTACAGTTATGGCTGCAAAGGTTAACTGATAGACGATGAATATATATTCAGGTATCGTCTTTGCTGCATCGGCAATACTATTAACGCCCACCCCTAAAAGTAGGATTTTAATAGGCTCTCCAATAATCCCTGCTATGTCAGTACCAAAGGTTAGGGTATAACCGTAGAGGACCCACAGAACGCTCACGATCGAGAAGGCAGCAAAGGACATAGCTATTGTGTTGAGTGCATCCTTTCGCTTTGAAAGCCCTCCATAGAAGAGGGCAAGGCCTGGCACGGTCATAAGCATAACGAGCGCTGTAGCCACAATCATCCAGGCTGTATCTCCCGTGTCTATCTTTGGTGGTGCAGGGGGTACGGGCTGAGCAGCAGGAGTCTGCTCAGTTGACACCGGGGCAGGGACCTCGTCAGCAAACACGAGACCACCCATGCCAAAGAAAATCATCAGTACTAACATACCTACTAATCGTTTCATCTCAGACCTCCTTAGATTTATGTGTCATTATTCTCATTTGCCTGTTATGAGGCAACGAATTTGTGTCTATATCCCTTTTAAGCTAAAAGCATGCCAGATTCTAAGTTATTGTTTTTAAAGCAAATTTGCAGTTAAAGATCCTACAATTTTGTAGGATACTACAATTTTGTAGTAACATTTTCGTAGCCTCAGAGGAATCAAGAAAACGTATGGCTATTAATTTCTTAGTAAGTCAACTTCTTAAGAGGGTAAAACAAGTGGAGGGTCGGATACAATTATTGAGAATTTTGAATATTACGCAGTCAACTTTATCTTGAATAAGATAACTGATTCTGGAAGGCAGGCGTAGCTTTTCTGGCCTACCTTCCATTTTCGTAACGATTAAGGTCTATATTGCTGCTTCACCTGTCTCGCCTGTTCTTATTCGGTAAACTGCTGTTATAGGTGAAACGAAGATCTTGCCATCTCCTGTTTCGCCTGTGCGAGCTGCCTCCATAATCGTACTCACAATTGTATCTACTTCGGCATCTTTCACTACCATCTCCAGTTTGAACTTTGGTATCATTTCTATTGTATATGCCCTACCTCTGAACTGTTGAGTCAAGCCCTTTTGCCTGCCGTGGCCCTCAATCCTTGTTAGTGAAATTCCGGGGTATCCCTTCTTCTCAAGCGCAGTCTTTACATCATCAAACTTTTCAACCCTTATAATGGCTGTTATTTTTTGCATGCTCGCCTCCTTATTTATTCTGAGTATAAAAATCTGGATATGCGGAACCACCATGCTCAAAGAGATCTAATCCCTTCAATTCCTCTTGAGGTGAGACCCTTATACCCATAATCGAATCCAGAATCTTGAACAGAACATATCCGCATCCAAAGGCCCACAGAGCAACTACAACAGCACCTATAAGCTGAGAAATAAGCTGACCGGGACCTCCGCCGTAGAGAAGCCCTGTGACAAAGGGGGCATCAGTGGAATAGTTGCCATACGTGCCGTCAGCAAATATACCGACACTTATAAGCCCCCAGATACCGTTAATACCGTGAACAGAAACAGCACCAACAGGGTCATCTATGCGTAACATCTCTAACACATATACACCAATAACAACGAGAGCACCTGCTATTAAGCCAATTACAACCGCTGCCCATGCCTCTACCCAGGCACACGGAGCTGTTATAGCAACAAGGCCTGCGAGAATGCCGTTCAGCATCATGCCTACATCAAATATCTTGGTCTTCATATAGACAAGTATCAATGCCGCAAAGCCACCAGCCGATGCTGCAAGCAATGTATTTACGGCTATAATAGATATCCTCAGATGATGTCCGTTGAATGTAGAACCCGGATTAAAACCGAACCAGCCGAACCATAGTATAAAGACACCGAGGGCTGCAAGCGTTATGCTGTGGCCTGGAATGGCTTTAGGTTTGCCGTTTTTATCAAACTTTCCGAATCTTGGACCAAGAACAATTGCACCCGCAAGGCCAAACATTCCGCCTACTGCATGCACAACTCCTGAGCCAGCAAAGTCGAGATGACCCATTCCAAATGGCAATTTTGAAAGCCACCCACCGCCCCATACCCAGTGGCCATATACTGGATAGACAAAAAGGCTAATAACGGCGCTATACACGAGATAGGCTGAAAACTTTAGCCTTTCTGCAACAGCACCTGATACTATAGTTGCAGCCGTTGCGCAAAATACAAGGTTCCAGAAGAAATCAAGATATTTTGCAACATCATATTGTTCTCCCATAAGGAATAAGGGGCCACTGCCAATGATACCTGATATATCAGTTCCTTTCATTAAGGTGTAACCTATTACGAAGAAGCCCAATGCGCCAATGACAAAATCTATTGTATTTTTGGCCATTAAGTTGACGGCATTTTTTGACCTGCAGAAGCCCGTTTCAACCATGGCAAAACCTGCCTGCATAAACATTACGAGAAAACCGCAGACAAGAACCCACACATAATCAATCGGAGCCTCTGGAGAAGCCTTTAGTGTCTTTGCACCTGTTGCATCAGGACCTGGTGCTGACTCGGGGGGTGCGGGCTGAGCAGCAGGAGTCTGCTCAGCCGCTTGTGGAGGGTTAGGGGACTGCTCTTCTGCAAAGAGAAGACTTGCAAAACCTAACAAATATACAATCATTAATATATTTAGTATTCTTTTCATCTCTACCTCCGTTATATCTAAAAGCTGAATGTCAGATTTATACCTGCCACAAAGGTATCATCCAGCTTTCCATTAGGGTTATAGGAATTACCATCTATTGTCCTTTCAGCCTTGCTTGACAACGGAAACCAGTACTGTACAACAGGCTGCACTGACAGGTTTTTCGCTAAGGGAATCGTAAGTCCTGCCTTTAACATACCGTCGTGTAATGCACTGTATTTCTTACCGGTATAACTGCCTGTTGAGGATTCATAGGTCTTCCAGTAATTGGCATCTCCCGCAAAATAGCCTGCTGATGCGCCGAGGTCAAGGGTTATGTCCTTATAAACTGTGACCGAATGTGCGATAGAGAGATTGAAATATGTACCTCCATATTCGTTTATATCACGATATATACTAAGTGTAGGTTTTAAGAGCATATCATAGGCTAATGTGACGAATATCTCCTCTGTCTCGTTAGTATATTTTGTGCCGTAATAAATATAGCCACCTGTCAGGGACAGCTTATCTATTGCATAGGTATAGCTCAGGGTTAAATCCACCTCATTGAAACTCTTCTGTCCATCCCGATCAGGAATAAAGGATTGAGTCTGGTGCTCATCTGTATCGATGTTACCCCAGAAGCCTGCTGAAAAACCTTTATAAGAGGCGATTAAGGCAGGCTGGATAACTATGCTCTTTGAGCCAATTTCATAACCCCTGAATACATACCTGTTAAACACACCAACAGATGCACTACCTGTTACCTTGTCTTCAGCAAAAGTTGTAACACCTGAAATCACTACAAAGACCACTGCAAAAACCAAAACCCTTAAATTTTTCATCTCCACACCTCCAAATATTTGTTTTTAATATGTCTCCTCTTACTAAAATCACCCTGTATTCTATTGGTTTTTATCACCTCCCTCTTTTTTTATCCCATACTTCTTGATCTTGTAAGCGATCATCCTCTCGGTTATACCGAGCTTTCTTGCTGCCTTTGCCATGACCCAATCGCACTCCTTAAGGGCATTGATTATCTCTTGCCTTTCGATCTCCTTTACCCTATCCTTTAGAGAACCATTCATTTTTCCCTTTAATAAAAAGCCAGAATCATGCCAATACCTAAGTCGTGAATTTATAAAGAAATCTCGACAGAAAAGTCGTACATTTTTGTAGTTTGATACAATTTTGTAGGATATTTTTCTATTGGTATGGGCAGATCGTATGATAGAATATTTCCGGGAAGACTATCTTAACTACTTTTGAATATAGAGATAGAAAGATTTTTCACGCTGAGATTAAGAAAATAGTTCGAGAACCTTAATTAATCTAAGTTAAATTCCAATTAACTGACAACTGCAAAATATATATCCACAATTATGGCAATTGCTGATAAGAGGAAAATAATAAAATAATTTACATTTTCAGGGGATTTTCTAATTGATGAAAGAAGATAGACAACCACCTCCCTGTCTTCATCAGTAAGACATGCATTTGCCTTCACCTTTTCGATCAACTGGAATCTTTCGATAGCCCTTTTCCTCTTCTCTGAGATGTAATACCTGTAAAGGAAAAAGACCATGTAACCTAAAACCCCAATATACCATACAGGCCTGACCCATGAAGGCTCAAGCCGCTGAAAAACTATAATCGCCCTGAAGGCTATCGCCGAGATAATGCCAATTGCAAAGAAACAGTAGATTACGGATTTTGGGAGTGTATGTGGTTTTTTATTCATAAGTTATCTTAACACAAAGAGCCTCTCATGACCCACCCCACTTCTTTGTAATGTAATACCCAGAGGCCGCATAAATCATTGGGATTAAAAAGCCCATAGAGTATTTAGTTGAAAATGGAGGAATGTCGCAAAAGTCCTTATCTTATAAAAAAGTTTGTGTTAAGCGTTGATAAACAGTAAAATAGACCCAAACGTTGCAAAAATTAGCCTGATATTTGGGCTGGC
>JBKBUB010000094.1:0-4742 GCA_046290925.1 Thermodesulfovibrionales bacterium
CATTAAGAATACGGTCGCAGAATGCAGGAACCCACTTAGTTATGTGCATCTCCAAAAAATCTTTCTGTCTCTTTATTAACCTATCTGCTTCGTTGTTATCCTTATGGAATGCGCTAACCGTCTTCTTACAGAGTTGCCACATGAACTCGAATTCAATTTCGATATGATCATCAGGCACTGAATAGAGTCTCTCAACCTGTAGGCCCTCTCTTCTGTACTCCCTGCGAACAGCTATAGCTGGTTCTCCCATTAAAAATCCTCCCTCACCGTGATATACAGATTCGTAAGGAGGTCAGGCATCTTTCCGAAGAGAAAGAGCCTTGCAAATTCCACATGAAGGTTCTCAATATCCTTTTCATCTCGAACCTTCCTGCATGCCGATGCTACCATTTCCAATCCGCCACTTATAGGATCAGCGTCACTGATAAATTCAAGTCTGCAGTTGGCAAGGTTCCTAATGAGGTCCATAGTCGGACCAGCAGCATAAACACGCCTTAAAAGGTTATATAAATACATCCTTACTTCAATTATCTTGAGGAGGTCATCCATTATGAAATCTCCTGAAGATTTTATTCTGGAGGCTATTCCGAGAGCCAATTTTTTGGAATAGCCTCCTATAGTTTAGCCCTGAGCCTGCACGGAAGTTTACATATCTACTATCAAATTGAAGAAAAGTCAGGCCTTTTCACAGCAACGATTCGTCCAAGAATATCGTTATAACCTGGGAACCCAACTATTGGAGAAAGGAGGTTTGGGTCAACTAACTCATTTATGTTTGCCGTATAGTCTCTTTGCAGATAGGTTGTGCCAACCCCTGGCGAGAAACGACCGCCACCTGCATAGGGTAGTTTCAGCACGCCTGGTCGAACCGCATGGGTTACAAGAACTACGCTCTTCTGTCTATTGCCAAGCATATTCTCAATTGTGATTATATCCCCTGTTTTCACACCATAGGCCTCTGCATCCTCTGGGTTCATGGCACATACGCCAACGCAGTGGGTTCCTTTTGCAAATCTTTTCCTTACAACCTTTATAGTCCCCTGCGGAATACCCATTCCATTCTTCTCTGTTACCCAATCAGCAACCTCAGCCTCAAACTCCTTATTCAATGGCCACCAGATGCTGTCACAGGGTGTTTCTGCCTGCTGGGGATTGGCGTAAGTGGTTGTCATGCCATGATGGATTCTCGCAGAAATCAACTGGAACGGATACTTCTTTACCATCTCAGCATATCTTGGATTTGCAGGATTGTAAGGAGGGTCATACCAGAAGAAGGTGGTTGGGTATTTATCCCATTTTACACCTGAGTATTTTTCAAGGATTTCGAATCCGTATGGCCGTGGACCGTCTTTTATATGTTCATTGTATTTTTCCATCCTGCTCCAGACAAATTCGATCTTACCTGATTTATGCTGGATTACCTGCTCATATCTCCTCCATGCCATCGGCCATACAGCAACTCCCTGATGCTTCCTCAGCCAATCCACTGTTATCGGCTCACCATGAACAACCTTCTTATTATGGTCTATCTTCACCCTTCCTGCCTCAAGGGAATCAGGTGTGCCGATAAGTGTGTAGCCCTTTGGAAGGTTTGGATATGGAAGGGGCTCGCCTACATTCTTTACGCCAGGAGTACCTTCAATCACCTCTGTCCAGAATACATCATCATGAGTATATTTGAGCCAGAACTCCTTTGGGTCGACATCCCTGTCTCCATTGTCATAAAGGACCTTTGCAATGGCATTCATGATTTCAACCTGGGTCTTTGCCTCACCAAGAGGTTTAACTACCTGGTCTCTCAAAACGCAGACAGGGCAGCTCGGATATATATCTGCAATGCCATATCTCTCCAGATAACTCGCTGCTGGAAGTACCACATCAGCATACAGGGAGTTCTCAAGGTATATAGAGTCTATATGGACAAAGAGTTCGAGGAGATACTCTCCGGTCTTCGGGTCAGTTGCAGTCAGCGCTTCCTGCCATTTCCAAGTGGCGCTTCCGCTTATTACTGTGTTTCCTCCAATAGCTACCATCGCCTTAATTGGGTATTTATAACCCTTAAAAGGACCATACTTTATCTCTACACCCTCAAGTATCCTTCGAGGATAGTCGCCTACCACATCCTCCCAGCCAGCAGGCCAATCGCTCATCTCATCCATATGCAGAGCGCCCTGTTTACCTTTGACTCTCCTTCCATTTACAATCCTTGTTATTTCTCTGTTATTGAAATGTCCTGCGTACCCCCCTTTACTGATCCTTACCTGATTGCAGTCAATGATCCCGCCAGGGACCTCAAGATTGCCCGTAACAACATTGATGGCAGTACCGAGCATGGATGCTATATAGCCTGCGAACCTATGGCCTATGCCGTTCATGCCCCAGACAACCGCGCCGGGCTTTGTCTTGCCGATGAGTTCTGCGAGTTCCTTTATCTTGTCTTTTGGAATAGTGGTCTTTTCTTCTGCCCATTCGAGCGAGAAGTATTTAAGACCATTACTGTCGTTTTTGTTCCAGTATGACTTAAATTCCTTCACAAACTCATCAAACCCCTTTGTGTACTTAGCAATAAATTCTTTATCTTCATATCCCCTTTCAAGGATGTAGCGGAGTATTGCAGCAAGGAGATGGTTGTCAGTGCCTGGTCTTATCGGCACCCATTCCCCACCATTGTTGGCTGCCCACGCAGCGATATTACACATTGCAGGGTCAACAACAATCACCCTGCATCCCTTGAGTGCTGCTGTAACTGTCCCTCTGCTTTCATAGTGTATCCTTGTGGCGGTGAAGGGGTTCCAGCCAAGATAGACTATGTATTTTGGTAGAGGCAGGTCATCATAGCCAAGTTCCTTAAGGCTACCATCAGGCTGACGAACAAGGACAGGCCTCATTAAGTCAGGCTCCCACCTCTTGCCGTTTATAAAGTTCTTCGGCCCAAACCTTCTCGGAACATCACAGATACTGCCATGTTCGGATACATTCGGAGTAGCGATAGCACCACGGCCCAAGCGGTAGTAAGGCTGTGTATCAGTCATGTCCCCTGTATCCACAATAACAGACTCTCCGCCACCATATCTCTTCTTAATCTCAACTATCTTTTTGGCGATGTAGTTCAATGCCTCGTCCCAGCTTACCCTTTTGAATCGTCCTTCACCCCTTTTGCCAACCCTCATCATAGGATACAGGATTCTGCCTGTAGAGTACAGGAGACCGCATCCTAAGGGGCCCTTTCCGCACATCTTGCCATGATTGTATGGGTCTGCATAATTACCATAGATCTTTTCTACCCTGCCGTCCTTTGTCCAGACCTCAAGACCGCATTCACTTGGGCAGTAGGAGTCATATGTATATTTCACATCATAGCCCTGGAACTTGCGCTCTAAATCCTTTTCGCTACCAGATTGCAGCTTGAGATTCACCAGGAATGCCTCTAATTCATCAACCTTTATTGCTGCTAAGGCAGCTACAGAAGCTGAGAGTTTCAGAAAATAACGCCTCGAAATAGCCATGTTACACCTCCCTAATCAAGTTTTTTTCTGCTATCCATGATATAAAAGGTCTGTGGTTTCGTCCCAAAATTCTCCCGGCGCACCTTTACCCTTTCTCTGTTTTGAGCTATGAGTTTCGAGATACTGCTGTTAGGGTCGTTTAAGTCTCCAAAATATCGTGCATGCCCCTTGCAATTTCTAACACATGCTGGCTCTTCTATACCAGCATCAAGCCTGTGAATGCACCATGTGCATTTATCTGCTTTTCCCGTTGCGGGATTAATAAAACGTGCATTATAAGGGCATACTGCAACGCAGTATCCACAGCCAATACACTTATCCTCATCTATAAGGACAACACCATCACCTCTTTTTATAGTTGCATCAGGCACAGGGCATGCCTTTATGCAGGGAGGATTCTCGCAGTGATTACATAACACAGGAAGGAAGAATCTCTTATTTTCAGGGAAAGTACCGATGTCTTCTATAATGACAGTAGACCTGCTGACGCCCGTAGGAACTTTGTTTTCCATCTTACAGCTTGACTGACAGCCATAGCACCCCGTGCATTTTCTGAGATCAACCAAAAAGCCATATTTTTTTGGCATATCGTTACCTCCTATTTTAATGCAGACTTATGCTCTCTTTTTTATTTCTCTCTTCAATGATTTGCTCCTCACACATTATTTTTTATAGAAAGAACCTGCTTCGGCAGGTTCACTGCTATACCATGCCTTTTGCCCCCATCTATGGCACTCCAGGCATTTCTCTTTATCAACCTCACGTTTACTGTTTGTGGAGGCCGTTGATATAAGCACTCCCAGATTATTAACTTTCACCCATTCGACAGGCTTATAAGGATTAACATGACAGTAGTCGCAGTGTAGACCCACTTTGAGATGAACTTCATGATACCTCGTCATTCCATAGTCTTGCTGCTGTTCGCCCCTTACATCGACGGCAAGCCCTGTGCTGAAAAGCAGGATAGCAAGCCATAAACAGAGCATCATAATTCTCCTATCACTTACTTCGTTGACCATATATTTCTTCCTCCTTTCTGTTTAGAAGATTTATACTAAAAGGGTATGAGCAATTTTCATACCTATAAAATTTCTTTGTATATTAAGGATTTTTATTTATAGCTCAGTCTTGACACTGTTTCAAATGAAACAGTATACTTAACATAATTGAAACAAATGTTAACGTTAGGGAGGAGATATGAGGTCTACATATAAATATAACGCAGACTCTTTAGAA
>JBKBUB010000094.1:4752-6126 GCA_046290925.1 Thermodesulfovibrionales bacterium
GACAGCATGTCCGTTTTGCTCTACATTGTCATATAGCTCAATATTTTTTATTATGGATGATAAGTGCAACATCCTGTCTCTGAGCGAAAAAGCAAAAGAAGCTTGTGCACTAACCAACGTCAGCATAGGTAAAAAGTTATTCTGCGACGCCGTCATGGAAGGATTCCCCCTTTATGATTGTCCTCCTAAGAGTTTTGGGATATCCCATGGATTTTTAAAAACTGCTATGGGCAGGGTAGGTGGGATATTTATTTACTACCCTATAAAGAATGAAGATGGTAAAACCATAGGGAGCATATGGAATTTTATTAAACACAACAATGATATGCCCCATCTCTCCGAAGAGATTTCATGGGCTACAAAAAACAAGATCATGTCTATGACATTGCAAAAGGCCCTCATCAGTGCAAAAGAGAATGTACCTGTAACCATCTTTGGCGAAACAGGCACGGGGAAAACCGAACTTGCAAAATTCATTCATAATCACAGTCAGATAAGAGAAGGCCCTTTCCTGCATATAAACTGCTCTGCCATTCCAGAGACGCTCTTTGAGTCAGAGTTGTTCGGCTATAAGAAGGGAGCATTTACAGGTGCTGGCACAGAAAAAAAAGGTTATATCGCTCTTGCCGAGGGAGGCACACTTTTTTTGGATGAGATCTCAGATATGCCATTCAGCTGCCAGGCAAAGCTACTAACCTTTTTAGACTCGAATAAGTACCGCCCTCTTGGCGCTGTCAGGGAAAAAATGGCAAGGTTGAGAATAATATCTTCCTCTAACAAGCCACTTTGGGAAATGGTAAAAAGGAAAGAATTCCGAGAAGACCTTTTCTTCAGGATATCAGTTGTTAAGCTCTTTATCCCACCATTGAGGGAACGAAAAGAAGACATTCCCCTTCTTGTTAAGAATTATCTAAAAGGCAAAAAATACATAAGCCCCGAAGCCATGAGTTTACTATTATCCCACACATGGCCTGGAAATCTCAGGGAACTTTTTTCTGTCCTGGAGAGCGCTCTTATCTGTAGTGCTGGAGAGGAAACTATAATGCCCGAACATATCTGCTTTGACTATTACAATTATTACAATAATGATGTAAATCTGGTTTCCCCCACGCCTATAGATGAAAGACAAAAGATACTGCTTGCACTAAGGAACTCACATAATAATAAAACCAGGGCCGCAAGAACACTCGGGATTAGCAGGGTTACCCTGTGGCGGAAAATTACGAAGTATAACATTACCGCTGATGATTGCTGTGGTCTGGAATGTGACTGCCATAAACCATAAATTTCTTAAGACAGGGAACCCTCGAGTTTCTTTCTCAGCGTATTTCTTGATATCCCGAGCAGTCTGGCTGCCTGTACTTGATTCCCCTT
>JBKBUB010000095.1:0-6118 GCA_046290925.1 Thermodesulfovibrionales bacterium
CCTTTGATTGATAAACAACATCTATGATCTCACCTATAGCCTCCTCACCGTCACCTATGAGGAAGGCATCAATGAAGGAAGACATAGGAATTGGATTTACGGCGCAAGGACCTCCTGCCAGAATAATCGGGTCATCATCACCCCTATCCTCAGCCCTTATTGGTATGCCTGAAAGATCGAGCATATTGAGAACCGTTGGATAGGAAAGCTCGTATTGGAGGCTGAAACCAACAATATCAAAATTCCTTAAAGAATCTTTGCTTTCGAGGGTGCAGAGGGGGAGATTAAGCCTCCTCATCTCAGACTCCATGTCAGGCCATGGAGAGAAGGCCCTTTCTGCCGAGGCATAGGGGATATTGTTAATTATATTGTAGAGGATCCTAAGGCCGAGATGAGACATCCCAACATCATAGATGTCAGGAAAGGCCAGGGCAACCCTGACAAGGGATCTTTTATGAACGGAATTTAACTCATTATTTATGTATCTACTCGGTCTTAAGACCCTCGATAAATCGAAATGTCCTTTCAAAATCTACCGTGATATTCCTTTACCTTCTTTGCAAACTCCTGTCCAAAGTTATAACATCTCTCCTCATCATTAGCATCAGGCCTGTAGAGAACCTGAAGACCTGGTTCAAAGATCTCAAGCCCCATCCTCTTGAACTCTTCATAGGCCTCTCTAACAGCACCACCACCCCATCCAAAACTGCCAAAGGCACCAACGATCCTGTTTTTTGGCCTGAGACCCCTCAGGTGTGTCAGGAATTCAGCCACTGATGGATACATTATATTGTTCAATGTGGGCGTACCAATCAGACAACCCCTTGATTTCCAGAACTCTTTAATAGCCACGCTCATCGGCGTTGCCCTGAGTTTTATCACCTTGCATTCAACACCCTCATCCTTAATACCCTGCATAATTGGGAGTGTCATATGCTCCGTGCTGTGCCACATCGTATCATAAATAACAGAAACGCTCAGATTTGCCCTGCCAGAGGCCATGTCGAGATACATCTGGAGCACCTTCTGCGGATTCGCCCTCCAGATGATGCCATGGTCAGGGGCTATCATATCTATCTCGAGACCAAGTTTCTGTATCTCCGCAATCTTTGCCTTAATGAGTTGCCCAAAGGGCATAAGGATATTTGCATAATAATCTATGACGCCATCTTCAAGTTCAGACATGGATTCACAGGTAACAAATTCATCATCGAACCTCACAGCAGAGGCTATATGCTGACCAAAGGCATCCTGACTTATGAGTAACTTATCCTCTTTAACATAGGTCATCATTGAATCAGGCCAGTGAAGCATCGGTGTCTCAATAAAGAGAAGCGTCTTGCTACCAATATTCAATGTATCTCCTGTCTTCACAATCTTTATATTCCACTTTGATATATCGAAAAATCTCTCAATACCCTTCTTGCCTTTTTCAGTCATATATATAGTTGCCAATGGCGTCAGTTCCATTATTCTGTCAAGGCTCGTGGCGTGATCATTTTCAATATGATTTATAACTACATGCCTTATCTTCGAAGGGTCTGTTACAGATCTTATGTTTTTCAGCATTATCTCTGCAAAGTCAAACTTGACGGTATCGATAAGGGTTATCTCCTTATCAATTATTAGATAATTATTGTAGGTCGTTCCTCTCGGCGTTATATAACCGTGAAAATCCCTCACAGCCCAGTCGATAGCACCTACCCAGTAAATGTCCTTCTTTATCTCAATGGCCTTCATATCGATCCTCCTTGTTCTTGCCTCAAACCTCCCTGAGCTTATTCCTCCAGCAGTGTCGAGAATTGGTTATGATGATTCTCCTCATCTGAGAGAATGCCTTCAAAAAGCCTTTTTGTTACATAGTCTTTTTCCTTTTCAGCAATATTTATTATCTTCTTATACAATTCTATCGCATCCTCTTCAGCCTTTTTATTTATCTTCAACATATCCTTTGCATCTTTCCCAACCTCAATCGGCGTTGGCTTTGTTGTGGGAACCCCTCCTAAGTAATCAAGTCTTTCCGCTATGGCTTCAGCATGCTTCATCTCTGTAATAGCTATCTCTTTAAAAATCCCACCAATCGAATCTGCATTAATACCCCTTATCATGACATGTTGCCACATATATTGAACCGAAACCTGTAATTCCCTCGCTATAGCCTCATTTAATAGATCCTTTAATTCCTTGCTTGCCATAAATCCACCTCCAATAGATAAGTTTTGTGCTGGAAACCAGCAACGGATTTTATATATTATTACATTTAAATATTTAAAAGCAATGCTTAGAGCGACAGTGCGACAGTGCGACGTGAGCCAATTCACCACTTCACCTATTAACCAATAGTAGGCTATTTTTGCAACGTTTAGGTTATATTAAAAAAATGGACTTTATCATCATAAAAGGAGCGAGGGAACATAATCTCAAGAATATTACCATCAGGATACCGAGAGAGAAGATAACGGTTATCACAGGACCATCAGGCTCAGGCAAGTCCTCTCTCGCAATAGACACTATTTATGCTGAAGGTCAGAGGAGATATGTGGAAAGCCTTTCTGCCTATGCACGTCAGTTTCTCGAGCAACTCCAGAAGCCTGATGTGGATTATATTGAAGGGCTTTCGCCATCTATAGCCATAAACCAAAAGACAGTGACAAAGAGCCCACGCTCTACAGTGGGCACAATAACAGAGATCTATGATTATATGAGGGTACTCTATACAAGGATAGGAAAACCTTTTTGTTATAGATGCGGTGGTCCTATCTCCACTCAGGACGTAAATGCCATCATAGATTCTGTAATCTCAATGCCCCAGGGCACGAGGCTCCAGATACTTTCCCCTATTGTTAGGGATAGAAAAGGAGAGTATAAAAAAGAACTGTTACAAATGAGAAATGAAGGTTTTGTCAGGGCAAGGATTGATGGCAAGATGACGGACCTGACAGAAAATATTGTCCTGAAAAAGCAAAAGAGGCATACCATCGAGATAGTCATCGACAGATTCATAATAAAACCAGGAGTTGATAAGAAGATAAAGGATGCTATTGAGACTGCCCTAAGATATGCAGATACAGTTATAATAAATCTCCCTGATAAGAAAAGTGACATCCCTTATAGCAGGACAATGGCCTGTCTCAGTTGTGGAACGAGTTTCCCGGAGATTAACCCGAGGCTCTTCTCTTTCAACAGCTCCTATGGTGCCTGTCCGAGATGCAAGGGCCTCGGCATAATAGGTCTTGAAGAGGATATAATGGACATACCAGAAGGTGAAATTGACCACTATGCGCTAACAAATTTCTGTAGCCTCTGTAAAGGAATGAGACTCAAAAAGGAGTCATTAAGCGTCAAGATACAGGACTTAAGTATAGGCGATTTTTCAAGATTCGATGTTGAAAAGGCCTATAGATTCATCAACAGTCTAAAGCTCACGGAACGAGAAAGGTTTATATCATCCCGTATCCTTAAGGAGGTTAAGGATAGATTATCCTTTCTGATTAAGGTTGGTCTTGGTTATTTAACAATTGACCGCCTCTCTCTTACCCTGTCAGGAGGAGAGGCGCAGAGGATAAGGCTCGCTACCCAGATGGGTTCATCCCTTACAGGTGTGCTTTATGTCCTCGATGAGCCGAGCATTGGCCTTCATCCGAGGGACTGTCAAAAATTACTCGAAAGCCTTACCTATATAAGAGACGCTGGTAATACCGTAATAGTCGTTGAACACGATGAGGAGACGATGAGATGGGCTGATCATATAGTCGATATGGGTCCTGGAGCAGGTGCAAAAGGTGGCTGGATAGTGGCAGAGGGAAGCCCTCAAGAGATAATGAGAAATGAAAGCTCTGTAACAGGTAAATACCTTAAGGGAGAACTATCGATTCCCGTTCCTTCCATAAGGAGAAGACCAAGGGATTTCATAGAGATAATCGGTGCCTCAGAGTTTAACCTCAAAAATATAGATGTAAGGATTCCAATCGGTGTCTTTACTGTAGTAACAGGCGTCTCAGGCTCAGGCAAAAGCACCCTTATAATCGAGATACTCTACAACGCTCTTAGAAAAAGATTATACGGTGGTCATATCAGACCTGGAAGATACAGGGAGATAAGAGGAGCCGAGAAGATTGACAGTGTCATATGTGTGGATCAGTCGCCACTGGGCAGGACACCACGATCAAACCCTGCCACATATACAGGTATTTTTACCCATATCAGAAACCTCTATGCTCAGATTCAGGAATCAAGGATAAGGGGATATACAGCCTCGCGGTTCAGTTTTAATTTGCAGGGTGGCCGATGCGAGAAATGTCATGGCGATGGTCTGATTAAGGTAGCAATGCATTTCTTACCCGATGCCTTTGTTCAATGTGATGCATGCAAAGGAAGGAGGTATAATAGAGAGACCCTTGAAGTAAAATACAAGGGAAAGGATATTTCAGAGATATTAGGTATGACTATCTCAGAGGCAGCAGCCTTTTTTGAACATCTCCCTTTGATTAGGGAAAAACTTGAGATGCTCGAGGATGTCGGCCTCGGTTATCTTCAACTCGGTCAGCCTGCACCAACCCTCTCCGGTGGTGAGGCGCAGCGACTCAGGTTATCAAGAGAACTGTCAAAGAGGGGGGCAGGTAATACCCTTTATATACTGGATGAACCTACAACAGGTCTTCACTTTGTTGATATTCAGAGGCTCCTCGATGTCCTGAACAGTCTTGTAGATAGGAGCAATACTGTTATAGTAATCGAGCATAATCTCGAAATAATAAAGTCTGCTGACTATATAATAGACCTCGGACCCGAGGGTGGAGAAGAGGGTGGCAGGTTAATCGCTAAGGGTACCCCTGAAGAGGTAGCCATGCATCCCCATTCTTATACAGGCAGGTTTCTGAGGGAAAAACTCGGTCATTAACCCAAATAATGCAGATATTGCTCAAAAATTTATTTAACAAATATTCACCTATTCACCCATTGGATAGGATTTTGAGCATCTTGATATTTTTCCTTACAGTCCTGCCACTTCTGGCCTGTTCAACAAAGGGAGAAAGGGTCTTCAGAAAGAGTAAGATATTAATGGACACGCTCGTGACCATAAATGTCGTGGCGGACTCAGAGGATAAGGCAGAAAAGGCAATAGATAAGGCCTTTGATGAAATAAAGAGGCTTGAGGGTTTGATAAGCTTCTGGTCAGAGAATAGCGAGATAGCAGAGATAAACAGAAAGGCCGGTATATCACCTGTGAAGGTTTCACCACTGACACTCGACATCATTGAAAAGGCCTTATATGTATCAGAAAAGACAGATGGTGCCTTTGATCCAACCGTTGGGCCGCTCATGAGATTATGGGATTTTAAGAAAGGGATTATCCCTGACGAAGGAATTATAAAGGATAGGCTGAGACTCGTTGATTATAGAGAAATGGTAATAGACAGGGCTAATTCTACAGCCTTCCTCAGAAGGAAAGGAATGTCCTTTGACACAGGAGGTATAGCGAAGGGATATGCTGCAGACCTTGCTGTATTTGTTCTCAAGAGGGAAGGTATCAAGGGAGGTCTTGTGGCTGTGGCAGGTGACATAAAGGCCTTTGGCATAAAACCTGATGGAAGGCCATGGCTGGTAGGGATCAGAAATCCCAGGCCAAAGGATAAAGATGACGAAGTAATAGCAACTGTTGAGCTTAAGGATATGGCTATTTCTACCTCAGGAGATTATGAGAGGTTTTTCATAAAAGATGGAAAACGGTACCATCACATCATGAACCCAAAGACAGGGCAGCCAGCTATAGGCTGCCAGAGTGTAACAGTAATAACAAAGGAAGGTGTGTTTACCGATGGTTTTTCCACAGGCATCTTTGTCCTCGGCCCTGAAAGAGGGCTCAGGCTCCTCGAGGAACTTGGTTATGGCGGTGTTATAATTGATACCAAAGGAAAGATTCATATAACAAAAGGACTGAACCTAATGTTGCATTAACCCAAAGGTTACAAAACCAAAAGGTTGCAAAAATTAGCCCCGATAATGCAGATATTGCTCAAAAATTTATTTAACTCGATGATTTTATTGAATTATCTTGAATTAGTGTATGAATAAAAATATGCGTAACACAATCAGTTCACGGTACACTAAGGTATCG
>JBKBUB010000096.1:0-2351 GCA_046290925.1 Thermodesulfovibrionales bacterium
GGGCAGCCTCCTAATTTATGCAACTGGTGGGTCTATTCTACTGCCTACAGGCTTTTATGCAGTTGGGGCGGTTAAATCGCCTCCTCTCCCCTTTCCCCTGTCCTTATCCTGATAACATCATTTAGATCATATACAAATATCTTTCCATCGCCAACCTCTCCTGTCCTTGCAGTGGTCTGAATGGTCTCTATGATCTCCTCCACCTTATCGTCAGGTACAGCAACCTCTATCTTAACCTTTGGAATGAATCTCACCTCCAGGCTTACACCCCGATATACCTCAACATGCCCCTTCTGCCTTCCAAAACCCTTCACTTCTGTTACTGTCATACCCTGTATCCCGGCTTTAGAGAGGGCATCCTTAACATCGTCAAGTTTGAAATGTTTTATTATCGCCATCACCATTTTCATAGGACCTCCTTTTTCATTCCTTATGTAGGTTATACTGAATAGGATAAAATAATCAATGGAAACTACAATAAAGAAAGTCGCTTTAGAAACGCCTGATCCTGAAAGATCACTAAGAAACCTTGAAAGGTTAAGGGAAATATCTCCATCTTTAGGTGAACTACCTATTGAGGAATTAAAAAAAATAGCCCTCCTTTTTTCTTACAGTCAGTTCTTGGCAGATTATTGTATTACATCCCCTGATATACTTTATGCTGAATTGAACAATATAACACGCCCGCTGAACAAGAAGGAAATACTCTCATATGTAGCAGAAACCAGCGCACATAAATATGAGATCATGAAGTTCCTCAGAAATTTACGAAAGAGATTTTATCTGAGACTGACATTGAGATATATAACAGGTATTACAGATATTAGAGTATCCATGCAAGAATTAAGCACCCTTGCCGAGGTAATTATCCAAATAGCTCTAAATTATTCTGTCCTACTAATAAGAGAGAGATTTGGTGATATTGATAATAGCGGCATCTCCTTTATAGCCCTCGGAAAACTTGGAGCAGACGAACTTAATTACAGTTCTGATGTAGATCTCTTATCACTCTATAGGTCTACCGACTCCTATTCCTCAGGCATACTTCTTCCTTCAGGGGTAAGAGTTAATAGGATACACAGCCACGAATACTTCTGCAAACTCACCGAGACGCTGGTATCCCTCCTTTCCACAAGGACAGAGGATGGAATAGCATACAGGGTTGACCTCAGATTGAGACCTAATGGACAGAAAGGAGATATCTCGTTACCAATAGAATCCTATCTTTCTTATTATGAGGCATGGGGCAAGACCTGGGAAAGAATGGCCCTCATAAGGGCAAGGCCCGTTGCTGGCGATATTGCGATCGGAAAGGAGTTCATAAATGCGGTTGAGCCCTTTGTATGGAAGAGATCAATCGATTATGCTGATATCGAAGAGATAAGGGCACTAAAAAGGAAGATAGATTCAATCGCTGATATAAACGACATAAAAAGAGGATATGGAGGCATAAGGGAGATCGAATTTTTCATCCAGACCTTTCAGATTCTCAATGGAGGGGAAATAGAAAAACTAAGGACACCGAGACTGATTGAGGCAATAAAAATACTAACCTTTGCTGGGTTTATCTCAGACAGTGATGCCAGTGTCTTGGTAAACACATATCTCTTTTTGAGAAAGATTGAACACCTTCTCCAGATGAGGGATGATCTCCAGACACATTCTTTACCATCTCAGGTTAAAGATATAGAAATACTATCTCGAATGATGGGCTATTATGACTATAATTGGTTCCTCTCTGCATTAAAGGTCGAGAGAATGAAGGTTAGGGATATGTACAATTCTATCCTTGGTGACAAAGAAATTCCATGTGAGGAGTTGTGGCTATTTGACGAAGAAATAACAGATTCTGCCCTGAGCGATTATTTAGGATTTAGAGGGTTCTCTGATATAGAGAAGGCTTTGCGAAATATGAAGGAGCTAAGAGAAAATATATCTTTTAAGAGGACCTTAAGGGAAAGGCTACTTCTGAAAAAGGCCATTCCTCCCTTTGTTAGTCGCATATTCAGAAGCAGCAATAAAGATAAGGCCTTGACCAGTCTTACATCATTCGTAGAAAAGATCGGAGATTATGAATCCTATCTTGACCTTCTTTCTAAGAGAAAGGACACTATAGAGGCCATCGCTGATGCCTTTTGTTACAGTTCCTACCTTACATCCCTCATATTAAGCCTCGAAAATCTTGAAGGTTTATTCGAGTATCCTGACACAAGGCTTGATTACCATACTCTAAAACTCAGGCTGAAAGAACTGCTCGATATGTCACAAGACCCCGAGAACTCACTCAGGGAGAGCAAGGCCTCAGAGGAGCTTAAGATTGGTCTGCTTTTTACGAGCAAAAAAATCAGCGC
>JBKBUB010000096.1:2361-6113 GCA_046290925.1 Thermodesulfovibrionales bacterium
TATCTAAAACTTAATAACTTTGCTGTCATCGGTCTTGGAAGGCTCGGATCAAGGGAATTGACCTTCGGTTCCGATCTTGACCTCATCTTTATCTCCCCTGATGAAAGGGCAAGCAAGACTGCTGAGGAGATAATAAGATTCCTTTCAGGACATAGAGAGAAAGGCATCGTTTACAAAGTCGATATGAGGCTTAGACCTGATGGCTCTAAAGGAATACTCGTCAATGATATACCAGGATACAGAGACTATTATCTCAGACATGCCAGGACCTGGGAATTACAGAGCCTTCTTAAGGCAAGGCCGATAGCAGGGGATAAATTGCTCCTCAGGTCATTCTATAATCTTAGAAAAGAGGTAATAACAAAAAGAGGAGAAACTGTAAAGGCTGCTGAAATTACCGATATGAGAAGAAAGATCATTGAACATATCTCAAGGGACAAAGCAGGATACAATATAAAACAAGGTAGAAGCGGAATAGAAGATATCGAATTTGCTATTCAATATCTTCAGTTGAAGAATTCGAAGAAATACCCTGATCTTATAACCTTCAGTACCGAAGTGGCCATAAAGAGATTGGTCTATCACGGGATCATAAAACCTGATACAGGAAGGGTAATCCTCGAATATCTTGGATTCCTCAAGACCGTTGAAACGATCTTACGCCTTAATGAGGAGAAAGTATTAAAAGAATCTTCTGAACTCTCCGATATTATTACAGGATACCTTGACCTTCCATCAAGGGACATTCTATTTGTCCAACTGAAAAATATCAGATCAGAAATTGATAAGATTATAAACTACCTCTACGCATCACCAATTCACCATGGCTAACATGGACCTGCAAACATTGTAAATACCCATCTCATCAAGTCCATATTTTCTTCTGATAATACCCTGGGAGCCGTGCTCAACAAAAACATCGTCTATTCCTATCATTCTGAGCATTATATTTCTTAAACCTGCTCTGTTTATAGCTTCGAGGATTGCCGAACCGAAGCCACCGGCAAGGACATTCTCCTCCACCGTAACGATACGACCTGAAACCTCCGCTATCGAGGTAATTAATTCTATATCGATAGGCTTAATAAAACGTGCATTTATTACACATGCCTTAATCCCTTCGGTTGCAAGCATCTCTGAAGCCTTTATGGCAGGATATACAGTATTACCAACCCCTATAATTGCTATATCATGACCTTCAACGAGAACCTCTGCCTTACCTGGCATTACTAAAAAATCCTTTCCCGAATAAAAGGTCTTTCCTCTTGGATACCTGATTGCAGATGGGCCGTTATAGGAAAGCGCAAGATTCAACATCGCCTTGAGTTCGTCTGCATCCTTAGGCGCCATTATATGCAGGTTAGGGATATGCCTCAGATAGCTAATATCAAAAAGTCCCTGATGTGTTGCTCCATCCTCACCTACAATACCTGCCCTGTCAATAGCAAATATCACAGGAAGGTTCTGGAGACATACATCATGCACTATCGCATCATAGGCCCTCTGTAGAAAGGTTGAATATATAGCCACTACTGGCCTTACCCCCTGACTGGCAAGACCTGCAGCAAAGGTTACAGCATGTTGTTCGGCAATCCCGACATCAAAAAATCTGTCAGGAAATTTTTCTGCAAAGGAGTTTAACCCCGTACCTTCCTTCATAGCAGCTGTAATTGCGACAATCCGTTCATCCCTTTCAGCCATCTCAGTGATAACATGTCCAAAGGCTTCGCTAAAGGTCATCTCTAACTTCGTTGAAGGATATTCATAATCCATACCCGCTAATGGTCGTGAACCTCGCACTCCCTCCGATACCTCAAAGGGACCGACACCATGATAAATACAGGGGTCTTCTTCCGAGAATTTATATCCCTTCCCCTTTTTTGTTACAACATGTATTATTGTTGGCTCCTGAACATCCTTTACATTATTGAGTGTCTCTATAAGAAGATCTATGTCATGCCCATCTATCGGACCAAGATAATCGAAACCCATGTCCTCGAATAGACCGCCTGGCAGGAAAAAGCCCTTCATGCTGCCCTCAGCCCTCTGCGCAATCCTTGCAACGGATTGCCCTATCTTAGGAATGCCTTCGAGAAATGCCTTTGTCTCCTTTTTGAATCTCTTATAAAAGGTGCTTGTGAGTATCCTGTTAAGGTATGATGAAAGTGCCCCCACATTTGGTGATATTGACATCTCATTGTCATTAAGTATAACAATGAGGTCCTTCTTCAGGTGTCCTGCGAAATTTAACCCTTCAAAGGCAAGCCCTGCGGTCATGGCCCCATCACCGATAATAGCAATTACCTTTTCAGGAATCTGAGATCTGGAGCTTTTAATGATGTCCCTTGCCGCAATAATACCTGTTGCGGCTGATATGGAGGTTGAACTGTGGCCTGTACCAAAGGGGTCATGGAGACTCTCGGTAATCCTCGGGAATCCAGATATACCCCCATATTTCCTCAATGTATGGAAGTCCTTATACCTTCCGGTCAAAAGCTTATGGGTATAGGACTGATGTCCCACATCCCATATTATCTTATCCCGCGGTGAATCAAATACATAATGGAGTGCTATTGTAAGTTCTACAACGCCAAGGTTGGATGCAAGATGCCCACCATTGATCGAGACCCTCTCGATTATAAGATCTCGCAACTCTCCGGCCAGATCTCTTAATTCATCTATCTTAAGGGACTTTAGATCACGAGGAGACTCTATCTTCTCAATCAGCATCTTTTCTAATTATACCAGATAGAACTATGGGTTCTACAAAAAATCGTTATGTCTCAACTCTTCCTTTCGATCAGATACCTGGCAATCCATCTCAGGGGACCCGCCTTTTCATCAAACAAAGAAAGGGCACCAATAGCCTTCTCTATCAATTCTGATGCCATCTGCCTGGATTTATCTATACCATATAGTCTTGGATAGGTCATCTTTTTCTTCTTCTCATCAGATCCTTTTGGTTTTCCAATAACCTCTGTCTCACCCTCCACATCAAGAATATCATCTATTATCTGAAAGGCAAGACCAATCTTCTCTCCGTAATTGGTTAAAGAATCGAGCCTTTCGTCATTGCAATCTGCCAGTATCCCACCAACCTTAACAGAGGCCTTAATCAAAGAGGCTGTCTTATGAGTATGAATGAAACAAAGGGTCTCGCTGTCAGGTTCCTTAGTCTCATAAATAAGGTCTGCTGCTTGGCCTCCAACCATACCTTTTATGCCTGCTGATATGGCAATCTCATTTATAACCTCAAGGACAAGTTTTGTATCAAAATTAGAGGGGTTACTCGAAAGCAAGTAGAAGGTCTCTGTCAAAAGCCCATCTCCCGCAAGGATTGCCATCCCTTCTCCAAAGACCCTATGATTAGTTGGTTTACCCCTTCTCAGGTCATCGTTATCCATTGCCGGGAGGTCGTCGTGAATCAATGAATAGGTATGGATAAATTCAATAGCTGATGCATAAGGGACAATGTCCTCTGCCCTACCGCCACAGGCCTCATATGAAGCAATACAGAGAATCGGCCTTATCCTCTTACCACCAGCAGAAAGGGAGTATATTATGGAATCCTTAAGCTGGTCAGGTTTTATGATTGAGTCAAAATAGTTGTCAATAAAGGCATTGACCAGTTGACGTCTGTCATTTAGATAGGCTTTTAGGTCCATTTACAATCTAATACCCACCAGTTGCATAAATTTGGAGGCTGGCATGCCTCAAAAACTTTTATAATGCGATTTGATATTAAATGTGAT
>JBKBUB010000097.1:0-6110 GCA_046290925.1 Thermodesulfovibrionales bacterium
TACAAAAAGGTTGAAAGACAGATAGACGAAGACGCCTACCAGCCATCTTTGATACTCGACATACTCCTTACCATATCGGTCCTCGCAATAGGAATATTTCTCGCAATTTATTTGATTCATAGTATTTAGGAACGAAATGTGGTAAAGGTTAAACGAATATATGATTCGCCTTCAAAGGATGATGGCAAGAGGATTCTTGTTGACCGGCTTTGGCCAAGGGGGATAAAAAGAGAAGATGCAAAGATCGATGAGTGGTTAAAGGATATTGCACCAAGTGATGAATTGAGGAAGTGGTTTTCCCATGATCCTTCGAAATGGGAAGAGTTCAGAGCAAAATACAGAGAAGAACTCAAAGGAAAAACTGAGCTCATCGAAAGAATCAGGAAAGAGGCGAAGAAGGGAACGGTTACCCTTTTATTTGCTGCAAAGGATAAAGAACATAACAATGCTGTTGTGCTCAAGGAAGTAATTGAAAGGGTTACCCCAAAAGGTCGCAGACTTTTTGGGGGCGGTAGAGATATAAATAAGCAAGAGGTGTAAAGGAGGTTTTTTATGATTTCGAAGATTCTTGTGCCCATAGACGGCTCGGAGACAGCAAAAAAAGCTACAGAATACGCAGTAGGGCTTGCAAAACAGATTGATGCTTCTCTGACGTTACTTGCCGTAATTGATAAAAGCCTTTTTATAGGTCGGTCGATCCCCTCCGTGGTAACCCCGACTCATTTGATGGAGCCTGTCGAGGATTATCTGAGGCAGGCTGCTGAGGCTTACCTTGGGGAGGCTGAGAGCTTATGCAAGAAGAACGGCGTTCAGTCAAAAAAGGTTATCAGGTCAGGGCATCCGGTAGAGGAGATTATAAAGGAGGCTGAAAAATCAAAAGTTGACCTGATTATTATGGGGTCCCATGGCAAAAGTGCTCTGAAGGCAGCAGTCCTTGGCAGCGTTACATTCGGTATTATCCATAAAGACACAAAAATCCCTGTCCTTGTGGTAAGAAGGTGATGAGTTGGACCGTATACAGCATACAGAGGAAGGATAGGGAGAAAGGATGAAGGAAGGTAATATTTGATACCATTAGGAGATGTTGACCATCGTCCTAAAAGGTTTTTCCTGTGTCGCATGTTTTTCCTTAAAATCCCGGGATACATTGAGGACGGAAATTTGAGGTTAAGACCGTTGAGAATCTCCGATAGCCCTTTCATTCTCAGGGGGTTGAATGACGGGGCAATTCTGAAGGCGAGCGGTCTAAGCAGACCTGTAGCATCATCATGGTTTTTTGTATGGTGGTGGATGAAAAAGACCTTCATGCCTGCTTATTTTATAGAATGCGATTCAAAGCAGATAGGATTTATCGGTCTATACAACCTTATTCCCGGTAAATCTGCTGAGATGAGTCTGGTAATATTTGACGGAAATAACAGGCGGCTGGGTTATGGAAGCAGGGCCTTTAAGCTTTGCGCACAATGTATGCAAAGGCATTCTGTTGTAAAAGAGATTATTGTAAAGGTTAAGGCAGACAATCATGGCGCATTGTCATTCTGGAGGAGGCTTGGTTCTGTTGAAGCAGGTATTATTAATGGTTTAATCACAATGTCTATGGGTTTGCAACGTCGTATATGAAAGGAAAAGTCTTATGGATGATATAAAAGAACGGTTTTCTTTTATTCCCGACAGGATAGCAGGCCTTGGAGAACTCTCATACAATCTCTGGTGGAGCTGGCATCCTGCGGCGAGAATGCTCTTTAAGATGCTTGACCGCCAGATATGGAAGGAATGCAGGCATAATCCTGTAAAGATGCTGAAGGAGCTTCCTCATGAGGTTTTGGAAACTGCTGCAGATGATCAGGAATATCTCCGTCATTACGATGCTGTGCTTGCAAGATTTCATAAGGAGATGAATACAAAAGCAGGCTGGTTTTCAGAAAACATCGCCGACTCCGAATGCCTTCCCATTGCCTATTTTTCAGCGGAATATGGCCTGCACCGTTCCCTGCCCTTTTATGCAGGCGGATTGGGGTTTCTGGCCGGTGATCATATCAAGGAATGCAGCGACCTCGGAGTGCCTTTAGTGGCAGTAGGCTTCATGTATCCCGAAGGATATTTGCGCCAGAAGATCCGTGCAGACGGCTGGCAGGACAATATAGACGAGATCCTTGACAGGGATGCTGCGCCAATTATAAGGGTTCTAAATGAAAAGGGCGAGCAGATTGTGGTAAAGGTGCCATTTATTGAGCCTTCCATCCATGTGGCTGTATGGAAGGTTCAGGTTGGAAGGATACCCCTCTATCTTATGGATACGGATATAGAGATAAACGACCCATGGAACAGGGGTATATCCGCTCATCTCTATATTGGCGATATTGAACAGAGACTGCGTCAGGAAATAGTCCTCGGTATCGGAGGGAGCGAGGTTCTTGATACCCTGGGGATTAAACACTCGGTGCTTCATCTTAACGAAGGACATCCTGCCTTTGCCATTTTAGAAAGGATCAGAGAAAGAGTTGAAGAAGGCATGAGCTTTGATAAAGCATCTCAACAGGTAAGGGCTACTACTGTTTTTACAACACACACGCCTGTTCCTGCAGGCCATGATATCTTCCCCTTCTATTTGATGGATAAATATTTCGGCCACTACTATCCAATTTTGGGATTAAACAGGGATGAATTCTTAAGAATGGGAATTCAGTCAAGCGAGTCGAATACTGGTTTCAACATGACCGCCTTTGCCCTCAGAATGTCCGCTTATCACAATGGCGTCAGTAAGAGACATGGCGAGGTCTCCAGAAGGATGTGGCAGTCTCTCTGGCCTGACACAAAAGAAGAAGACATTCCCATCGATTCCATAACCAACGGAATTCATGTCCCCACATGGATTGAGCCGAAGATGCAGCTCCTTTTTAATAGATACTCGGAACCTGATTGGCTGGAAGACCATGACAATCCTGCTGTATGGGAGTTGATAGACGACATCCCTGATAAGGAACTGTGGCAGACCCATTACTGGCTGAAGATGAAGCTTATTAATTTCATCCATGACAGGGCGCGCCAGAGATGGGTGGAAGATCGGATCAGCCCTACAAATATTGTTGCCGGCGGGGCATTGATCGAGCCATCTGCCTTGACCATTGGTTTTGCCCGCCGCTTTGCCACCTATAAAAGGGCAGATTTAATCTTTTATGACCTGGAGAGATTGAAGAAACTTTTGAATAACCGCTGGAGGCCGCTTCAGATAATATTTGCAGGCAAGGCCCATCCGGCAGACGACCCTGGGAAAAGGATTCTCCAGAGGATCTTCAATTTTGCCCATGACCCTGCCCTTGGAGGAAGGATAGCCTTTGTTGAAGATTACGATGAACAACTTGCGCAATACATGACCCATGGAGTGGATGTATGGCTCAACAACCCCATGCCGCCATTGGAGGCCTGCGGCACCAGCGGCATGAAGGCATCCCTGAATGGAGTTCCGCATCTGAGCATCCTTGACGGCTGGTGGATAGAGGGTTACAACAATAGGAATGGCTGGGCATTTGAAGGAAGCGGTGATGACAGTAAAGATGCAGAAGCCATTTATGAGTTCCTTGAGAAGGAGATAATTCCATTATTTTACAGAGTGGATGATGACGGCATACCTCATGGATGGGTAAAGGTCATGAAAGAGGCCATTAAAAGCACATCGCCGATGTTCAGCGCAAGGAGAATGGTGAAGGAGTATGCGAGTAAATTCTATCAGAATGCATTAAAATCGGCAGGGGAATAATAATTCGAGGTGCGATATGGATTTGAAAGTTCGCAATACATCCGAATACGAAAAGTTTTCCATTGATGATGCCCTCAAATCCTTAGAGACATCAATGGATGGCCTTATTGTATCAGATGTCGAAAATAGACTTAAGATATTCGGGTATAATGAGATAACCGAGAAAAAGAAAAATCCCTTGCTCGAATTCCTCTTGCGCTACTGGGGGCCCATGCCGTGGCTGCTGGAGTTGGCAATGGCGATCTCATTCATATTGAGGCATTATCTTGAGGGGATAATAATCTTTGTTCTACTCACTGTAAATGCAGTCATAGGCCATATGCACTCACGGGGTTCTCAAAGGGCAGTGGAGCTTTTAAAAAAGAAGCTGGCAGTTCAGGCAAAGGTGTTGCGGAATGGGAAATGGATAACGAAAGAGGCAAGGGAGATCGTGCCAGGAGATATTATTGCTGTAAAGCTTGGCGATATAATCCCTGCTGATGCAAAGATATTAAGCGGTGAACTCTCTATAGACCAATCAGCCCTGACAGGGGAATCCCTTCCTGTAAATGCGACTCAATCTGGTATTGTTTATTCAGGCTCTGTAGTAAGGCAGGGGGAGGCTAGATGTGTGGTTGTAAACACAGGCATGAATACATACTTCGGCAAGACAGTAGAACTGGTCAAGATAGCAAAGCCAAAGTCCCATCAAGAGGAAGTGATGATGGCCATAGTCAGATATATGATGTATCTTGGCATAGCCGCACTGGTTCTTGTTCTGGCATACGGTTTGGCGATGCATATTAAGGAACACCTTGTAACTGTGCTTACCCTCGCCGTTATCTTTCTCATGGGCGCTGTGCCTGTAGCCCTTCCGGCAGTGCTTACCATAGTTCAGGCAGTGGGTGCAATGGAGCTTGCAAAAAAGGGGGCACTGGTAACGAGGCTTGACTCAATAGAAGACGCTGCCTCCATAGATGTGCTCTGTCTTGATAAAACAGGCACCATTACCCAGAACAGATTGTCGGTTGCTGATAGCATAACATTTTCAGATTATAAGAAAGAGGATGTTGTTATAATAGCTGCTCTGGCCTCGCAAGAGGAGGGCATGGACATAATAGACCTTGCGGTTATCGAATATGCTAAAAGTATGGGAGTCGATTTCAATGCATACAAACAGATTTCTTATACACCCTTTAATCCTTCAATTAAGAGGACAGAGGCAATTATTGAATTCAACGAAAAACAGTTCAGGGCTATTAAAGGCGCAGCACAGGTAGTCATCTCCATGTGTCGTGGAATCGATGAGAAGACCATGGAGAAGGCGAATAAAACAATAAAAGCGTTCTCAAGTAAAGGGTATAGAACAATAGCAGTGGCTCGATCAGAAGTCGATGATCTGGATAATCTTAAACTTATCGGACTTATGCCTCTTTCAGACCCTCCCAGGCCTGATTCGAGAGGCATGATAGGGGAGGCAAGAAGGCTTGGTGTAAAGCCCGTGATGCTTACAGGGGACAATATAGCCATAGCCAAAGAGATAGCCCGTCAGGTTGGGATCGGCGATAAGATTATCAAACTTGAGGATATTAAAGGTCTGAGCGAGGATGAACAGGTGAGGATTGTTGAAGAGATTGATGGCCTTGCAGAGATATATCCGGAGGACAAGTACAGGGTCGTGAGACTCCTTCAATCGAGAGGGCACATGGTGGGTATGACAGGAGATGGAGTAAACGATGCTCCGGCGCTAAAACAGGCAGAGATGGGAATAGCTGTTTACAATGCAGCGGATGTGGCAAAGGCATCTGCGAGCGTAGTCCTGACCGAACCGGGTATTAGTGTCATAATTAATGCGGTAACAATAAGCAGACAGACCTATCAGCGGATGCTGACATGGGTCATTAATAAGGTTACAAAGGTAATAGAATTCGTCGGTCTGCTGACCCTGGGCTTCTTCTGGCTCCATGACATTGTGCTCTCTCTCCTCGGGATGTCGCTGCTCGTGTTTGCGAACGATTTCGTCACCATGTCTCTGTCAACGGACAATGTAAAGCACACAAGCAATCCAAATAAGTGGAATGTAAAGAACATCACAATCTCATCCCTTGTACCTGGCATGCTGCTGGTAATAGAAGGAATTATTGTGATCCTGATTGGTCTGAGATATTTCCATCTTGAATGGGAGAACCTGCGCACCCTCGTAATGCTGAATCTGATATTTAACAGCCAGTTCAGGGTATTGATAGTGAGGGAGAGGAGGCACTTCTGGTCATCCATCCCTGGAAGGGAATTATTAATCCTGAGTACAGCAACAATAATCGGATTCGCCTTGTTGGGCATATATGGCATCTTTGTCCCGGCGCTAACTTTGCAC
>JBKBUB010000098.1:0-6084 GCA_046290925.1 Thermodesulfovibrionales bacterium
GGGACTTCAACGGTCTCTCCTGTTTTTGGATTTCTTGCTGTCCTCGATCTTCTCTTCTTGAGCCTGAAATTGCCAAAACCCCTTATCTCAACCTTTTCCCCTCTTGATAAGGCCTCCTTCATACTCTCAAAAACGGTCTCAACGATTATCTCTGTCTGTTTTCTTGTGAGTTCATTGATATTTTCTGAGACCTTATCGATAAGTCCTGATTTTGTCATGTTACCTCCTTTTTAAGGTGAAATATGCATTTAAGATTGGGGTTAAGGTGAAACTACATATTTTATCCTCAATGTTGGAAAAAGGTCTGTTAGTTCCTTCGGGAATTGACCCCTTAATAACTCTATCAGTGAAAACTTTTCTTTCTTTGTTACGACCTCCGGCTCGCCTTTAATCCCTGCTAATTTTGAGGCGGCCTTTATTGCATCCTCAAGATTGCCGAGTTCATCTACAAGGCCGATCTTTTGAGCCTGCCTCCCTGTAAAGACCCTTCCATCAGCTATTTTTTTAACATCATCAGGTATCATCTTCCTACCTTCTGCAACAGCGGTGATGAATTGTTCGTGCACATCATCGAGAACCGCCTGGAGTATCTCTCTTTCTTCCTTAGATCTCCCTCTGAATACAGAGGCTATATCCTTATGCCTTCCACTTTTTATAACATCTGTTTTAATGCCAACCTTATTCATTAAGCCCTCTATATTTGGTATCTCCATTATTACGCCTATTGAGCCTGTCAGGGTTCCTGGGTTTGCAAATATCCTCGTTGCAGGTGATGATATGTAGTATCCTCCTGATGCAGCAATAGAGCCCATTGAGACGACAACCGTCTTTTTACCCGCAGCCTTTCTCACCTCTTCATATATCTCCTGAGACGGTGCAACAGCCCCGCCAGGGCTATCAACCCTTAGCACTATCGCCTTGACAGATGAGTCCCTTGTATAATCCTTTATCTCTTCAACGGCATTCTTGGAGTCAACTATAGGGCCCTCGATGCGTACAAGTGCAACCTTTTCACCAATGGGGACATTTTTCTGTATCAGTGCAATAATAATAGTAAGGAAGAAGAGTAACACGAGCAGGCCTGTCAGAAAAAGACAGAGCTTTTTCACGATTTATCTCCCTTAACGTATTTCATGCTAAGGCCTATCTTCCTTTCATCGGTATCAATCTTTATAATCCTCGCAATAATCTCATCGCCCTCTTTGTAAGGCTCCTCTCGCTTAAGAATCTCAGAGGAATATACAAGACCCTCAACCTCACCTTCAATCTCAACGAAAAGGCCGAACTCTGAAGATTTCAGCACCTTACATCTTACCTCTGTGCCAAGGGTGTATCTTTCTGGTATCTCCTTAAGCCATGGATCGGGGGTTAGTTGTTTAAGACCGAGAGCTATCCTCTCCTTATCAGGCTCTATATTTAATACAATGGCCTCGATCTTTTGCCCCCGCCTCAGGATCTCTGAAGGATGATTTATATGCCTTGTCCAGGACATATCCGATATATGGATAAGACCATCGACTCCCTCTGGTAGCCCCACGAAGGCTCCAAACTCTGTTAAACTTTTCACCTTTCCTGATACTTTATCTCCTACCTTGTACTTTCTTGATATAACTTCCCATGGACTTGGCTTTAGCTGCTTAATGCTTAAAGATATCCGCCTCTCCTCTTTGTCAACCTTAAGAACCATTGCATCTATGAATTCACCAACCTCAAGATACTTGGATGGGTGTTTTGGTCTTGGTAACCAGTCCATCTCCGATACATGTACAAGGCCCTCAACCCCCTCTTCCAGTTCTATAAAGGCCCCATAATCTGTGATGCTCGTAACCTTTCCCTTTACCCTGAGTCCAACAGGATACTTTTCATTAACTGATAACCATGGATCAGGTCTTTTCTGTTTATATCCGAGTGTTACGCGCTCATTGTCTGGATCGAATTTCAGTACGATTACCTCGACACTGTCGCCGATCTTGAACACCTCTGAAGGGTGGGATAACCTTCCCCAGGATATATCAGAAATATGAAGGAGACCATCGATCCCGCCGAGGTCAACAAAGACACCATAATCTGTTATATTCTTTACTACACCCTTTAACCTCGCCCCTTCTCTTAACTTCCCGAGGGTCTCCATCTTCCTTTCCTGTCTTTCTTCCTCTGCTGCTGCCTTTCTCGACACGAGGACAGAAGACTTTTTCTGATCGAGCTTTAGTATCTTGAACTTCATTGTCTTTCCTATTAAGGAATCGATCTCCTTAAGGGATTTATTGTCAATCTGTGAAGCAGGAAGGAAGGCCTTGATCCCGAGTATATCGACATTAAACCCGTTCTTCGCCTTTCCACATATAAAACCTTCCAGAAGTTGCCCTTTTTCGAGGGCGGATTCGAGAGATTCCCAGGCCTTAATCTTTAAGGCCTTTTCCCTCGATAAGAGGACGATCCCCTCTGAATCCTGAATATCAACAACGTAGACATCGAGGGTATCATCTATATTTACAGACTGCAGTTCTGTTGGTGAGAACTCTTCAGCAGGAATAAATCCTTCTGATTTATAACCTATATCGACCATGATACCATCATGTCTAACGTGGATTACTCTACCCTTAAGAATCTCTCCCTCTTCTATCCTGTGGAAGGTCTCGGCATAGAGTTTCTCCATCTCATTGTTCTTAATCTCCATCTCCCTATATTCCTCCTATATCCTTAATCTTTTTCTCTACTTCTCTTATAATCCATTCTGGTGTTGAGGCACCAGCAGTCACACCAACCTTATTAACACCCTTAAACCATTCTTCTCTCAGTTCTTCTGCCATCTCTATATGATGAGTCATAATCGGTATCGATCTGCAGAGATTGGCAAGCTGAGTTGTGTTTGCGCTATTTCTGCCTCCAACAACTATCATGATGTCCACTTTCTTTGCAAGTTCCTCTGTCTCCTTCAACCTGAGGGCTGTGGAATTACAGATTGTATTATAAATCTTTAACTCTTTTGAATGCTCGATAAGCATCCCTATTAGTAACTTCAAATTATCAAGAGGCTGGGTAGTCTGAACAACCACGCCAACCTTATTCTTCAATCCTTTCAGGGATTCACGGGTCATTTCCCTTCCGTTTATAACAATGGCATCGTCACCTGCATAACTCACGAGCCCCTTTACCTCGGGATGCTCCCTGTCGCCGAGTATTATGACCTGATAACCCTCATCCCTAAGAAGTTTAGCATAATTCTGTGCCTTTTTTACAAATGGGCAGGTTGCATCGATTATTTCGTAGCCCCTCTTTGATGCCTCCTCAAGAAGGGTAAGTGGTATGCCGTGGGTCCTTATTATGAGGGTCTTTATATCATCCCTGTTTATATTATCAATTGGAATAACACCCCTCTGAGAAAGTCTCTCAATAACCTGAGGATTATGGATTATAGGTCCAAAGGTATATAGGCCTTCTGTCTCACTTTCTGATCTCTCAAAGGCTATATCTACAGCCCTTTTTACACCAAAACAGAATCCTGCCCTTTTGGCGACTATGATCTCCATTTAGTATACTCCTGTTCTGAATCGAGCTTCGTTATCGCCTTCATTATATCCTGTGCAACCCTTTCCTGGAAATCCTTTTCAGCCTCACCAGGGCTTTCAATCATTATAGGTTTGCCGAAGACAACCCTTATCTTTGCAGGTCTTATAAATCTGGCACCTACAGGAAAGGCCCTTTCAGTTCCTCTTATAAGGGCTGGAACCACAGGTGCCCCGCTCATTGTGGCTATTAATCCAACCCCTCTCTTTGGATCAAGAAATCTTCCGTTCTCACTCCTGCCGCCTTCTGGGAACATAACAATCAATTCACCCCTTTTCAATCTATGAACAGCCTCCTTTATTGTCGATGGGCGGGGCCTGCCCCTTTTAACAGGGAATGAGAAGGCTGCCACAAAGTTCCTCAGCAGGGGAATCTTAAAAAGACCCTCCCTTGCCATGTATGTTGCCTGTCTTCTAAGGGCCACACCAATTACAGGAGGATCGAGGTAGCTAATGTGATTCGCTGCAACTATGACCCCGCCTTTTTTAGGCACATTCTCGACACCTCTAACCTCGAGACAGAATAAAAATCTGAATACTATCTTGAATAAAACCTTAAAGAATAGATAAAAGCACCTCTGCACAGTAATAATCTTGCTCTCCTGAATCTTACTTTACACAAACGTTGCATAAATTTGGAGGCTGGCATGCCTCAAAAACTTTTATAATGCGATTCGATATTAAATGTGATAGCTTAATCAAGACCGCACCTGTGGTGCCGTTTAATAAGAACCACTCATGTTTATTGAATGTTGCTATAGGTATCGCAGATAAAAGTTTTTTCACCATGCCAGCCTCTCGTTCATGGCTCATAGTTCATCGTTCGTAGTTCATCGTTCGTAGTTCATAGCTATTAGCTATGAGCTATAAGGCAGCCTCCAAATTTATGCAACATTAAGGTTTATATGAAACTTAGCATCTCCTCGATTACCTCTTCAATCTTCTTATTTGAGGTATCTATTATAATAGCATCTTTTGAGGCCCTAAGGGGAGCTATATCCCTCTCCTGATCCCTTTTATCTCGTTCCCTCACATCTCTTATAGCCTCGTTCATTGATATATCAATGCCTTTATCCTTCAACTGGTCAAATCGTCTCCTGGCCCTCTCATCCTCCGAGGCGGTTATAAAAAACTTCTTCCAGGCATCAGGAAACACAACGGTCGTCATATCCCTCCCTTCAGCAATTAAATCACTCTCTTTTGCCATGTCCCTTTGAATATCGAGGAGAAAATCTCTCACAACCTTTCTCGCAGAAAAAACAGATGCAAAATGTCCAATCTCTGTTGTCCTTATGATATCGGAGACATCCTCATCTGATAGATGCCCCATGGTTGATAGCTCGTTGCTTGAACCTTTTATAAATACCCTTTCTTCTCTAAAGGTTATAGAGAATCCATCCAGTGCCTGCTTAATCTCTTCGTCTGTGCTGTTTTCGTTAAGCCCTTTTCGCCTTAAATAAAGTGCTGTAGCCCGATACAAAGCACCTGTATCAAGGTACTTAAAGCCCAATCTCTCGGCAAGGAGCCTTGATACAGTGCTTTTACCAGCGCCTGATGGCCCATCTATAGCTATTACACGGCCCATTCACCAGTCACCCTTTCAGTCGTTCATCGTTAACCCGAAAAAAAGCATTTAGATAATGCAGATGTTGCGTGGCAGCCTCTGAATTTATGCAACATTAAGGTATATTAACATATTACCTATGTTAAACTATCCTGCATGAATGGTAAGGATAGGATAGCAAGGGCAGCAGGCGCTATGTCTGGTGCTACCTTCATAAGTCGTATCCTTGGTTATGTCAAGGATATGATCCTTGCGAGATATTTTGGGGCTACAGGTCTCTCTGACACCTTCTTCGTTGCCTTCAGGATCCCGAACTTGCTTAGGGAACTCTTTGCAGAAGGCTCCATGTCCTCAGCCTTTATCCCTGTCCTGACAGAATACAATACAAAGGAAGGCTTTGATGAGGCGAAAAGACTTGTCAGGATTACCTTTACATTTCTTTCTCTTCTCGTTGGACTCATATGTATTACAGGGATAATATTGACCCCTCAGATCGTTTCCATTATAGCACCTGGTTTTCTTAAAGACCCTTTAAAGTTCAATCAGACAGTGCTTCTTACGAGGATAATGTTTCCATTTCTGCTCTTTATAAGTCTTGCTTCTGTAACAATGGGGGCACTCAATACCAAAAAGGTCTTTTTTGTGCCTGCCTTAGCACCGGCGATGTTGAATGTCATGATAATCATTACAATACTTCTATTCGCTGGGAGTGTGAAGGAGCCAATAGTGGTTGTGGCGGCAGGCGTAACACTTGGGGGGCTTGTGCAGTTTCTCTTCCAGCTTCCCTCTTTTTTTAGGTCAGGTTATGATCTCAGTCCTGATTTTCATTTTCGGCATTTAGGTCTTAAAAAGGTATCATTATTAGTAATGCCTGCAACGATGGGTATGGCGGTGGCACAGATAAACATATTTGTCAGTACCATACTGGCCTCTTATCTATCACAGGGAAGCATT
>JBKBUB010000099.1:0-5996 GCA_046290925.1 Thermodesulfovibrionales bacterium
TTTTATATTCTTCATCCCCTCAATTGTTTTTTCTATCGATGCCATGCCGAGTGTTGCAGCGTCAGAATTAACCTTCTCGGATAACCTTGCTGACTCTTTTGCGCTCATCTCGACTTCCTTGATTGTAGAGGTTATCTCTGATATTGCTGAGAGGGTCTCCTCTGATGCAGAGGCAAGGTCTTCTGCATTGGTAGCGACCTGTTTAATTGTTGCCGAGAGTTGTTCGATTGATGAGGATGTCGATTCCACAGCAGCATGAAGTTCATGGATATTCTCGTTTATACTTCCGATGCTCGATGCCATCTCCTCCATTGATGCAGAGGTTTCTTCAATTGAGGCAGCTAATGTCTCTGTGTTATCAGAAATCTCTGTTGCTGCAGAGTTGAGTTCAGACACAGAAAGGGATATATTATTTATTGCCTCTGTCTCTATCTCTGCGCCCTTAATCACATTCTTTGATTCATTCTCTACATTTTCTGTAACCTTCATTATCCTGTCTGACAACCCTTTGATTCTCTGCAGAATACCACCGAGCGATCTGAAGGACTCTTTAAAGTTCCTGACGAGGGAGCCTATCTCATCCTCGCTTTCAACCTTTATATCAAAGGTCAAATCGCCATCTGCAATCCTTGCCGCTGCCTTCTCAATCTCTTTGACAGGTGATAATACCATCCTCCTGAGCATTGTCCAGAGCAAAATGGCAAAGGCAACAGAGGCAATGACAGTGGCTATAATAACAAAGCTGATCATGCTCATTGCCTCTTTGCTTTCTTTCTCTGTTGAAAGGGTGATCTTCAAGGCACCGAGCATAGGCTTTTCAGCGCCGTGACATCTCTGGCAGGCTTGATGATTTTTTAGTGGCATATAAAAGATATGGCGATAACCTTCTTTTTTTGTTATCCTTTCAGTGCCTGATTTAAGCTCTTTTAATGCTTGAGCCTCTGTGGCAGGAGAATCCTGTTTGAATGCCTCCCTTCCGTCAAGGTCGTATACCGCTATGCCCTTAAGCCCCTTGAGATCCTTTATATTATTTAATATCCTCATGGTTATATCGGCCTTTCCTTCGAGCATGGTTGTTTCGATGTTCTTAAGGACTACACCTGAAAGGGCGTCATTTGCAGAGGTAGTAAGGGTATGAATCGTCTTTTTCTGGATAGAGACTGCCATTATAAAGGCCGTGACATTACCAATAATAAGCAGGCCAATTACAATGGATAGTATCTTGAACTCAAGCCTTTTTCTCATAATGCCTCCGTATATTTTACATGATATTCGTTATTTCTTCAGTAGTTATAATTGATATAAAACGACTATTAAAGATGGCCACTTGCTGAATATATCTTGATTGTGACTCATCAAGGTGAGGGGGGCTTTCTGTAAGTGCCCTGGCAGGCAATCTCACAACACCTGCTATCATGTCAACCATTACACCTATTGGCCCTTTGTTACCTTTCAGGATTATTATCTTTTTTCTCGTTGCGCTATCCCTCCCAGTAAGTGAGAGCATCCTTTTAAGGTCAACTACAGGTATTATCTTACCCCTTAATGATGTAACACCCAAGAGGTATTCAGGCGTCCTCGGAATAGTAGAAATCTGCTGAGGTCTTATTATTTCATGGAGTTCTGATACCTTGAAGGCATATTCCTCGCTACATAGGCTGAAGACGAGAAGTTCTATCATCTCCTCGGTCTCTTCAATTTCTGTTGGGATCAACTCGTCTGTTCTTTCAACTGTCCCTTGATTAACCCCAACCCCACTAAGAGCCTGCTGTAAGGTAGAAAGAGAAGATTCCCCTTCTTTGGTTGTTTTGGGGGTCAACCTTTCTTCTGTCTTTGATGATTCCCTAAGCTTCTTTCTTATCTTTGCTATATCCATTCAAGCCTATCTCTATTGCAGCAGCACGAATAATGTCTTCGTCTATCAAATCGGCATCTCGCGAAAGGCCCTCTAAAAGTGCCATATTCGCAAGGCCATTTATGACTCTCGGTATTCCTCGTGAATATCTATAAATGGATGTCACTGCTGCATCAGTGAAAAGGGGATTATCCCTGCCGCCTGCCTTGATCCTAAATTCCATGTATGCCTTAACCTCGTCTTCATTCAATGGGTTCAGGTGATAGGATATACCTATCCTCTGTTTAAGGGCAAGGAGAGAAGGTAAATCAAGTTTCTTTCTCAAGTCAGGCTGGCCCACGAGGATAAGGCTCAGGAGGTTTTTATCATCGAACTGGAAATTTGTCAGAAGTCTTATCTCTTCAAAGGTCTCTTTGTAAGGTATGAGGTGAGCCTCGTCGACTATTATTACAGGGATCACGCCTGATTTATGGTCTTCATAAACCTTTTCATAGATCGCCTCAAGAAGGTCAGCCTTTTTTTCGGAGTTGACATTACAATTGAATCTTATCGAGATGGTCCTTATAAAGTCATAGGATGTTAGCCTCGGATTAAGTACCACGATGAACCTGCAGTTTTCCATTGAATCCATGAGTGCCCTTGTGATGGTTGTTTTACCGCATCCTACCTCACCTGTCAGTAATGCGATCTCCCTTTCTTCAACAGCGAACTGGAGTCTTGCGAGGGCCTCTTCATGGGCCCTGGAAAGGTATAGAAATCTTGGGTCCGGTGTCTTGCTGAAAGGCCTTATCCTGAATCCATAATACTCTTCAAACACGAACAATATTCCTCTGTTTGAGAATATTCTCTTCAATTATTGATTCCACATCGATGACGAGTATGACCTCATGTTTGCCGACCTCGGCAGCCCCTGCAAAACCCTTCAACCCCCTGAAGTATTCGCCGAGGGATTTGATGACTATCTCCTGTTGCCCCAGGACCTCATCGACGAGAAATCCCATTTTTCTCGAACCAAAGCCAGCAACAATGGCGAAAGACCTATCAGAATTGTCTCTATTGATACCAAAGACCTGGTCTAAGCCCTCAACAGGAAGCATCTCTCCCCTGAGGTTATAAACCTTTTTACCTTCTATGGTCTGAAGATCCTTGTGTTCTATCACAAGGGTTTCAGAGATGGATGTGAGGGGGATTGAAAATCTCTCCTTTCCAACCCTTACGATCAGTGCCTTGAGTATTGCAAGTGTTATTGGTGTTGTTAGTATAAAGGTGGTGCCTTTTCCCATCTCCGTAACAATATCTACAAAACCACCGAGGGTTGTTATCTTTTCCTTAACCACGTCCATCCCGACGCCTCTTCCCGAGACCTCACTAACGCTCGTTTTTGTGCTGAAACCTGGTAAAAAGATAAAATCGAGCACCTCTTTGTCACTCAAATTCCCCGTCTCATGGGTTATAAGTCCCTTTTCGATGGCCTTCTTTTTAACCCTTTCTATATCTATCCCCGAACCGTCATCGCTTACCTCTATGACAACATGATTCCCTCTCTGGAAGGCCTTTAGTGTAATAATCCCTGTCTCTTTTTTCCCTGCCTTTTTTCTTTCATCAGGCAATTCGATACCGTGGTCAATGGCATTCCTCACTATATGCATAAGGGGATCAACTATCTCCTCAGCAAGGTGTTTGTCGATCTCTGTATCCTCGCCATATAGAACGAGTTCGATATGTTTGCCCATTTCTCTCGAGTACCTTCTTATGACCTGAGCGAGCCTCGAGAATATCTGGCCTATCGGTATCATCCTTATCTCAAGGACCTGGTTCTGTAGTTCTGAAAGCCTCCTCCCAAAGGTCTGTGAGATCTTAAAGACATCTATAACAAGAGGCGTATTACCCATGACCTCAGACATCTCTCTGGCAATCCTGTTTGTGGCTGCCCTTGCGAGGTTTAATTCGCTTATCGTATTCAGTATTCTGTCAAGTTTTTCTATGTCAACCCTAACATAGGTACTTGTGCTTTTGAGAGAGGTCTCCATAGCTGGCTTTTGTTGAATCTGTTGAACAGGTATGGCCTCTCTCTTTTTTTTTATCAATTCATCAATAGGTAGATTAACAGTCTTTTCCAGTTCCCCTCTCTCTTTCTGCGAGGCGAAGAGTAGATTAAAGCCGATTGAATCGGGTGGTATATCTGTTGATGTTGGAAGGGTAGAAATAAGTTCTCCGTTGTTTTTTATCAGGCCTGTCAATTCATTTAAGGACTTATCAAAATCTATAAGTTTAAAGACTGCCTTTGCAAGGTAAATGCCTTTTCCGTCTTTTATGTTTGTTTTGAGTCGATGTTCCTCATATTCTGAAAGCACCTTGAGTATTGATTCATTGATTCTGCTGAGAAGGTCCTCCCCTTTTTTAGTGGAGCCACTCATAGCCAATTGCCTGAACCCCTCGATATCCTTTTTAAGATGCTCAACATCCAGTTCTTCTATACCATCAGTGCTTATCTTTTTGATTACGGCCTTCAGAATATCCATGTTTTTAAGGAGGAACTGGACCGCTGATTCATTTATCTCGATACGCCCGAGTCTCAGATCATCAAGGATGGATTCAAAGGAATGACTGAATTCTGAAAGACCTTTATAACCAAAAAGGCCCGAGAGACCCTTCATCGTATGGATTGATCTAAAAAGGGCATTTATCGTATCAGGGTTTACGCCGTTTTCAAAGGTATCCTGGATCTCGATTAAAAGCCTCTCGGCCTCTTCTATTAGTTCCTCTGCCTCTGCGATAAAATCCTTTTTTGAAGACTTCATTGACTCAGTATCTTTGTTATAACTTCCTGAAGATCCTCAGGCCTGAAAGGTTTTGTTATATAAGCTGATGCGCCGAGGGCAAGACCTCTCTCCCTGTCTTCTGCTGACCTTTCGGTCGTGACTATAATTAGAGGGATCTGTTTATATCGAGGGTCATTTTTCACAAAGTTAATCAATTCAAGACCATTTATATCAGGCATGTTGATATCCGTGATAATCAGGTCAAATCTCTCCTGGGGTAACATCTTCAACGCCTCAAATCCTGAAGATGCTTCATAGGTAAAGAAATCTTCTCCCATTTCCTCGATAACAGCCCTTATCAGGGACCGAGTTGTTGCAGAATCTTCAACAATCAGGATTGACTTCACCAGACCTCCCTTTAAGGCTGAATTATTGTATCAAATAGATGCAAAAAAATCATCATCCCTTCTTTTTGTTCTGAAGTTCCTGAAGTCTCCTCTGAAGGAGGGATTTTTCGAGGGCAAGACCTGCCTGGCTTATGAATATCTCGAGCCCTTCTGCCTCTGCAAAGGCCTCCCCTGTAATGGCGTTATCACAATAAAGAAGTGCTACAACCCTTCCTTCGGCTATTATAGGGAACACTGCAACCTCTGAAGGCCAGTTGCCACCGATCTCGTTAACAAAGGCATCTGTAACTTCATCCTTATCAAGTTGACCCCTATAAGATCGGGCAGAATCAATTATCCCTGTAAAAAAAGGGCTTTTTGTATAGCTTAAAACGGTTTCCCTTATCCTCTCATCAGCCCTTTCGATCTCGAGGCCGAATTGTCCGAGTCCAGCCATCTCATCTTCACCGACCATGAACAAAACACCTCTCTGGAATATATCACTCGCAAATCTAAGGATGAGTAAGGTGATCTCTGATGTTGAATTAGGAAATCTAAGCTCCTGTGTAAGGGCTTTAAGGGCAGATATATCTTTTCTTTCTGTTACATCAGGCTGCGATGACCAGTCTTCACACCACTCCTCCTGGGATGCCTCCGAAGTAGTTTCTTCGATCGTCTCTCCGTGCCTTTCCTCGTCGTAAACCCTTGCTCCCTCCATAAGGAGATATTCTGGACTCAAGCCCTTTGATACTTCCCAGCCCTTATCCTCAATTGAAATGAGGTTGCTCAGGCCAGAACTGTCAAGTTCAAACCTGAAGGTACCGCGGTTCATGAGCAGTAGATTATAAATTACCTTCTCTATCCTTTTCCTCGTCACCCTATCGAGCATTTCTTTTGTTACTGAGCCGAGTTCAAGTAGTATCTCGGCTATTGATTTGTCAGGAAGTTTTTTTTTGACTTCAAGGGCAAGATTAAGGATGTTTTCCTTTATAA
>JBKBUB010000009.1:0-14294 GCA_046290925.1 Thermodesulfovibrionales bacterium
AACTAGTGGGTTTAAATTTCCATAAATACTGTCGCACGGTCGGACTATCGCTCTGTCGCACTTTAAGTCTGTCGCACTATCGCCTTAAGCCCATTCACCCATTTGAGGCATGTCAGCCTCCAAATTTATGAACGTTAGGGTTAAGGTGAAATGGTGAAAAACTGAGGTGGTAAAGGCTATGTTCTCTATTTGCTCCGAACTCTTATTCCTCTGCTAATTTTAAGCACGGAATCAAGCACTTTCCTCGCTAAAGGCCATCTCTTCTAGCCTCTTTAGTTTCGAGGTCTCTCCAAGGGCTATTAAGGTATCGCCTGGTTTTATGGTGGTCCTAAAGGTAGGGTTGAATTTCATCTCCCCTCCTGCCCTTTGAATCGCAACTATTATGATACCCAGTTCTCTTCCTATTCCGCATTCATCGAGGGTCATCCCTGCTATCTTTGAGCCATCCTTAACCGTAATCTCCTCCATCTGTAGGTCAATATTCCCTGAGCGTGTTGCAAATTCTATAAAGTCAACTACAGCAGGCTTTATAACGGTATGGGCTATCCTCAATCCACCTATGTGATAAGGCGAGACAACCCTATTCGCACCTGCACGGATCAACTTCTGTTCAGAGCCTTCCTCTCCTGCCCTTGCCACAATAAAAAGATCAGGATTTAATTCTCTGGCGCTTAAGACAACGTAGAGATTCTCTGCATCCGTGGGAAGAACCGAAATGAGACCCTTAGCCTTTTCGACACCCGCTTCTTTAAGAACTTCGTCCTTCGTTGCATCTCCTGGAAGTAACAAAATGTCTTCCTTTTCTGGTATATTAATTTCAGGGTTTTTCTCAATAACAACATATTTTATGTGCTTGCTTTTCAGTTCTCGACATATGATCTTTCCCATCCTTCCATAACCACAGATGATATAATGACCTTTCATCTCCCTTATCCTTTTCTCCAATCTACTCCTCCCGAATATCTCCTTTATCTCTCCCTCAAGTATTATCTTTGCCCCATTATTCAGGGCATAAAGGACAGTACCAACACCACCTATTATAAGAAATATTGTGAAGATCCTTCCATTCTCGGAAAGCTCTTTCACCTCCTTGTAACCAACAGATGCAAGTGTTATTATAGTCATGTAAAAAGAATCGAGAAAATTCCAGCCTTCGATGCTCATGTATCCTATGGTGCCAAAGGCTACTATGGTGGTTATCATAAGGAGTGATATGAGTAATTTCTTCTTCAGTTCTTCCATTTCAATAACTCTTTATCAAAAAAACATTTAATCCAAACGTTGTCAAGATTAATCCTGAAAATGCATTTTTGAGCAATATCTGCATTATTTGGGTTAACCTATTCCATAGGGTTTATCTGATTTATCACCCTCTCTATGCCCTTCCTGTGAGAACCCTCCCAGTAAACCTTACCGCAGTTGCTACATTGATAGAAGGACCGGGTATTAAGAAAGATATATTCAGGCACATCATTTCTGACCTTAAATTTGTCTACAGGATGGACATCCCCGTTGCAGACAGGACAAAGTGTAAAAGGGCAGGGTTTAATACCCTGCCCTTTTATCCACTGGAGAAACTCTTTCAATTGGTCTTTTAGACCATTTGACTTTACAAGGATTATTCTATCTACCTTTCTGCTTCTTGAAAGACCTATATCTCTTGTGATTATTATCCTCCCTTGCAGACGGGCAAGCCTTACCAGGTCTTTATCTCTGATATCTCTATAATAAAGAGTATCGAACCCGAGTATTCTCAACCATCTTGCAAGACTTCCAAGCATTGAGTCAGCGATAAAGCGAACCTCACTCATTTACCTCCATACCTTCTGATCCTTCCTCCTCCCTCTTTTCCTCGGTCGCTGCCGCAAAGAGTTGAGGCAGTTCTCTCTTTACAAAGGTATTTCTGTATCTGAGCATCCCGGTCCCGGCGGGTATTATCCTTCCCATGATAACATTTTCCTTCAAGCCCCTGAGTTCATCAATCTGGGCATTGATGGCGGCCTCTGTGAGCACTCTTGTTGTCTCCTGAAAGGATGCGGCAGAGACCCATGATTCCGTTGATAAGGAAGCCTTTGTTATGCCGAGGAGAACGGGCTTACCCTGAGCAGGGGTACCACCCGCAGCCTTGATCTTCTCATTCTCGGATTGAAATACAGCCTTGTCAACCTGCTCTCCAACGAGAAACATTGTATCTCCTGGGTCCTCGATCCTGACCTTCCTCATCATCTGTCTCACAATTACCTCAATGTGCTTGTCATTTATAGAGACACCCTGAAGTCTGTATACCTTCTGGACCTCGTCAACGAGATACCTCTGCAACTCCTTTGGACCGAGAATATCGAGGACACTGTGAGGATTAACCGCTCCATCCATTAAGGCCTCGCCAGCCTTAACAAAATCACCCTCATGAACACTTACATGCTTACCCTTAGGAATGTAATATTCTCTTACCTCTTCACCACCTCTAACAACAACAACCCTCATTCCCTTATGGGCTCCCCTGAACTCCACTATTCCATCAATCTCTGTAACTATTGCCTGCTCCTTAGGACGTCTCGCCTCAAACAGCTCAGCCACCCTCGGCAGACCTCCTGTTATATCCTTTGTCTTTGTTGTCTCTCTCGGTATCTTTGCTAAGACATCACCAGGGTATACAATATCATTCTTCTCTACCATTATATGAGCCCCGGCTGGTAATATATAACGGGCAAGGTTGTTTGTTCCAGGAATCTTAAGGGTTGCCTTGCCCTGTTCATCCTTGATCGATATGCGGGGCCGCATCGTAGCAGGATAGTCGATTATAACCTTATGGGCAAGACCTGTTATCTCATCAACCTCTTCCTTAACAGAAACCCCTTCGACAATATCACCGAGGGCAACCTTACCACCAACCTCTGTTAAGATTGGTGTCGAATAAGGGTCCCATTCAACGAGTTTCTGTCCAGGCCCAACCATCTCTCCGTCCTTCACCCTTAGTTTTGCACCATAAACAAGGTTGTATTTTTCTTTTTCCCTCCCCTGCTTGTCCACAATCGCAAGGAGGGCATTCCTGTTAATCACGACAAGCGAGCCTTCCCTATCTTTTACAGCCTTAACATTTATAAACTTAACCGCCCCAGCATTCTTCGCCTCCAGAACAGCCTGTTCGATGACCTTTGTGGCTGCACCACCTATGTGGAAGGTTCTCATTGTCAACTGTGTTCCTGGCTCGCCTATTGATTGAGCCGCAATTATACCAACTGCCTCTCCAATCTCAATAAGTTGACCCCTGCCAAGGTCACGGCCGTAACATTTGGCACAGACACCATACTTTGTCTCACAGGTCAGAACTGAACGAATCTTGACTTTATCAATTCCTGCCTCAATAACCCTCTGTGCTAATTCTTCATTAATCTCCTCGTTCTTTTTAACAATAACCTCTTTTGTTACGGGGTCAACAATGTTTTCCACGGCATAACGACCTATAATCCTCTCCTCGAGAGGCTGGATTATCTCACCGCCTTCAATCAGTGATGTGAGGGTAATCCCATCTATGGAACCACAGTCATCTTCTGTAACTATCACATCCTGCGCAACATCAACGAGTCTTCTCGTAAGATAACCTGAATTTGCTGTCTTCAAGGCAGTATCAGCGAGTCCCTTACGTGCACCATGAGTCGAGATAAAGTACTGTAGTGGTGTGAGTCCCTCCCTGAAGTTTGCCTTAATCGGTGTCTCTATAATCTCACCTGAGGGCTTCGCCATCAAACCCCTCATACCAGCAAGCTGTCTGATCTGGGCTGCGCTTCCTCTTGCCCCGGAGTCTGCCATCATAAAGATGCTATTAAATGATCTCATTTCCTTCATCTCATCCTCAGAGAGTTTTTTGTCATCCTCTGCGCCAAGCTCCTTCATCATCTCTTCCGCAATCCTCTCTGTCACATTAGCCCAGATATCAATAACCTTGTTGTATCTTTCACCTTGTGTTATCAAACCATCGGCATATTGTTTCTGTATTTCAACAACCTCTTTTTCTGCCTCCCTTATCAGTTCTGCCTTTCTTGATGGTATATGCATATCATCCATACAGATTGAGATACCTGATCTTGTTGCGTAATCAAAGCCCATCTTCTCGAGTTTGTCGAGAAACTCTACAGTTGTCCGCCTGCCAAGTCTCTTGTAAGAATAGTCTATTATATTTCCAAGTTCCTTCTTGGTTAATTCCTTATTTATGAAGCTGAAGGGTATCCCTTCAGGAAGAATCTCGCTGAATATAACCCTTCCACAGGTCGTTTCTACCAACTGCCCGTTAATCCTTACCTTAATCCTGGCATGCTCTTCGAGACTGCCTGAATCATAAGCTATCCTTACCTCTTCTGGGTCAGCAAAGATCTTTCCTTCACCCTTTGCCCCTTTTTTCTCCTTTGTAAGATAATAAATACCCAGAACCATATCCTGTGTAGGCACCACTATAGGCTTTCCGCTGGCAGGAGATAGGATATTATTGACTGACATCATAAGGACTCGAGCCTCTATCTGTGCCTCAATAGATAGTGGCACATGGACAGCCATCTGATCACCATCAAAGTCAGCATTGAAGGCTGTACAGACAAGGGGATGCAACCTTATTGCCTTTCCTTCAACAAGGACAGGGTCAAAGGCCTGGATACCGAGTCTATGCAGTGTAGGCGCCCTGTTCAGGAGCACAGGATGCTCGCTTATCACCTCCTCGAGGGCATCCCAGACTTCGGGTCTCTCCTTTTCAACAAGTTTCTTTGCAGCCTTTAAAGTCGAGGCATAACCTTTCTCCTCGAGCTTATTAAAGACAAAGGGCTTGAATAATTCGAGAGCCATTCTTTTCGGAAGACCACACTGATGAAGCTTCAATTCAGGGCCAACAACAATAACAGAACGTCCTGAATAATCAACCCTCTTACCAAGAAGATTCTGTCTGAATCTTCCCTGCTTACCCTTTATCATATCACTTAAGGACTTGAGGGGTCTCTTAGTAGCAGCCTTCAGTACCCGACTCCTTTTACCGTTGTCAAAAAGGGCATCTACCGCCTCCTGAAGCATTCTCTTTTCATTCTTAATAATGACGCTCGGCGCCTTGAGTTCTACCAATCTCTTGAGCCTGTTATTCCTGTTGATAACCCTTCTGTACAGGTCATTGAGGTCAGAGGTTGCGAATCTACCCCCTTCAAGAGGAACAAGGGGTCTCAACTCTGGTGGTAGCACGGGGATAACATCCATTATTACCCACTCAGGCTTATTCCCTGACTGCCTAAAGGCCTCAACAATCTTGAGCCTCTTTGTCAGCTTCTTCTTGAGTCCCAGGGAGGAGGCCTCCTTAATCTTTACCTTAAGGTCTGCTGAAAGGGCATCGAGATCGAGTCTTCTCAAAAGCTCCCTTACTGCCTCGGCACCCATCCCTGCCTTAAAACGGTTACCGTACTCGATGAGATTCTTCTTGTACTCCTCTTCAGTCAAAAGGTCTTTTTCCTTCAGAGGTGTATCCCCTGGATCTATAACTATGTAATTCTCAAAATATAGAACCTTTTCGAGTTGTCTCATCGTCACATCGAGAAGTATACCTATCCTGCTCGGCACACCCTTGAGGAACCAGATATGGGCAACGGGTGTAGCAAGTTCGATATGACCCATTCTCTCCCTTCTCACCTTTGCCTGAATAACCTCAACCCCGCACTTGTCACAAACAACACCCCTGTGTTTCATCCTCTTATACTTCCCGCAGAGACATTCCCAGTCTTTCACAGGGCCAAAGATCTTGGCACAGAAAAGACCATCCTTTTCAGGCTTGAAGGTTCTGTAATTTATAGTCTCAGGTTTCTTGACCTCTCCGTACGACCATTCCCTGATCTTTTCAGGTGAGGCTATTTTTATTCTTATTGCCTCAAAATCTGTTGTTGACTTAGGTTTTTGAAAAAGGGCATAGATCTCTTCTACCAAACTCATTCCCCCTTACTTTTTTTCTCCAGTAGTTCTACATCGAGACATAGACTCTGGAGTTCTTTTATTAATACATGGAAGGACTCTGGAATTCCTGTTTCCAGAGTCGCATCTCCCTTAACAATTGCTTCATACATTCGGGCCCTACCTGTTACATCGTCACTCTTAACAGTAAGAAACTCCTGTAAAGTATGGGCTGCACCATAGGCCTCCAGTGCCCAGACCTCCATCTCACCAAGCCTCTGACCACCAAACTGGGCTTTTCCACCGAGAGGCTGCTGAGTGACGAGCGAGTATGGACCTATGGAACGGGCATGTATCTTATCATCAACGAGGTGATGGAGTTTCAGCATATACATGCATCCTACAGTCACAGGTCTCTTGAAGGGTTCCCCTGTTCTTCCGTCGTAGAGAACAGTTTGTCCTGATGGTGGTAGTCCTGCCTTCTTAAGCATTTCTTTTATATCAGACTCCTTCGCACCCTCAAAAACAGGAGAGGAGACATGGATACCGAGGGCTTTAGCAGCCCATCCTAAGTGTGTCTCGAGCACCTGTCCAACATTCATCCTCGAAGGAACACCGAGGGGATTAAGAACAATATCAACAGGGGTTCCATCAGGGAGATAAGGCATGTCTTCCTCAGGCATTACCATTGCCACAACTCCCTTATTACCATGGCGGCCCGCCATCTTATCCCCTACCTGAAGTTTTCTTTTCATCGCAATATAGACTTTTACGAGTTTGTTAACGCCAGGCGGAAGCTCATCCCCCTTCCTCAATCTCTCAACACTCTCATCGTATCGAGCCTCCAGATACTTTATATAATTATTAGATTCTATATTTATGGCGTCGATCTTCTCCTTGATCTCAGGATCGGCTATCTTTATGCGCAGGAGATGTTCATCTTTAACCCTTTCGAGGTGTTTATCCGTTAATCTTTTACCGGCCTGGCAGATGACCTCCTTTGTCTTTGAATCCTTAAGATCTTCAGAAACCTTGCACCCTGTTAGAAGTTCTCTGATCTTTCTAAACTTCTCCTCCTTAACGATCCTGACCTCTTCCTCAAGGTCCCTCTGGAGACGGGCTATATCATCTTCCTCAATGCTCTTTGCCCTTTCGTCCTTTTCTATCCCCTTTCTCGAAAAGACCCTCACATCCACAACAACACCCTCAATCCCAGGAGGTACATAAAGACAACTCTCCTTTACCTCCTCAGCCTTTTCTCCGAAGATCGCCCTCAACAGCTTTTCTTCTGGCGTTAGTTGGGTCTCACCCTTTGGGGTTACTTTACCAACAAGGATATCTCCTGGCTTTACCTCCGCACCTATTCGTATAATACCGCTTTCATCTATATCCTTGAGAGCCTCTTCTCCAACATTAGGTATATCCCTCGTGATCTCCTCGGGTCCGAGCTTTGTCTCCCTTGCCTCCACCTCAAATTCCTCAATATGAACAGAGGTAAAGACATCCTCTTTAACGAGCCTTTCACTGATAAGTATTGCATCTTCAAAGTTATAGCCACCCCAGGGCATAAAGGCAACGAGGACATTCTTACCGAGGGCAAGTTCACCTAAATCTGTCGAAGACCCATCAGCAAGGACATCTCCACGTTCAACGACATCACCTATTTTAACGAGTGGTTTCTGGTTAATGCATGTTGCCTGGTTTGACCTCTGAAACTTTACCAGATTGTATATATCAACGCCACCACCATTTTCCTTGGTCCTCACGACAATCCTTGAGGCATCAACACTCTCCACAACACCACCCCTCTTGGCAAGAACAATGGCTCCTGAGTCCCGAGCAGCTACGAACTCCATTCCTGTTCCAACTATCGGGGCCTCAGATCTGAGAAGAGGAACTGCCTGCCTCTGCATGTTTGAACCCATAAGCGCCCTGTTGGCATCATCATTTTCAAGAAATGGAATCAGCGATGCAGACACGCCAACGATCTGTTTTGGAGAGACATCCATGAACTCCACATCCTGGGGTGATACCATCACAAAGTCACCACCAACCCTTGCAGAAATACTTTCACCCATCAGGTTTCCCTTTTTATCAATTGGTGTTGTTGCCTCAGCAATTACATGTTTCTCTCCATCTATTGCCGATAGATAAACAATCTCGTTCGTGACCTTACCATTTACAACCTTCCTGTAAGGAGCCTCTATAAAACCGTATTCATTCACCCTGGCATAGGAGGCAAGAGAGGTTATCAACCCGATATTTGGACCTTCTGGCGTCTCAATGGGACAGATTCTTCCATAATGTGTTGGATGCACGTCCCTGACCTCGAATCCCGCCCTCTCTCTTGTCAGGCCACCAGGACCGAGGGCAGAAAGCCTTCTTTTATGTGTTATCTCAGAAAGCGGGTTTGTCTGATCCATAAACTGACTTAACTGGCTTGAACCAAAAAATTCTTTTACTGCTGCCATCACAGGTTTAGCATTAATGATGTCATGAGGCATGGCTGTTTCAAGGTCAGTAAGGGTCATCTTCTCTTTAATCGCCCTCTCCATCCTTACCAGTCCAATCCTGAACTGGTTTTCAAGCAACTCGCCAACGCCCCTTACCCTCCTATTTCCGAGGTGGTCTATATCATCAACCTCACCCTTCCCAGTTCTCAGGTCGAGAAGGTAGTGCACTATCTCGATTATGTCTTTATCAGTCAATACCCTTGTTGTAAGTGGTATGTCGAGATTAAGCCTTTTATTTATCTTAAGCCGTCCCACTGAGGAGAGGTCATATCTCTTCGGATCAAAGAAAAGGCCGTCAAAGAGGTCCTTTGCAGCGCTCAATGTGGGAGGCTCTCCCGGCCTTAACTTCTTGTAAATCTCAATGAGTGCCTCATTTTGGCTGCCAACCCTATCAGTTAAAAGCGTATCCCTAAGGGATGAGAGATACCTGACGTTATCAATAAACAGTAGATTCAGCGTATCTATCTTTAATGAGATGATCTTCTCAAGTATATCCTCAGTAATGGCTTCATTACTTTCAAGTATAATTTCACCTGTTTCAGGGTCAATTATATCGCTTAAGGTAATCCTTCCTATCAATTCATTCTTGTTAATCGGTATCTCTATGATGCCTGATAACTCCATCTTCTTAAGGGCAGCCTTTGTGATCTTACCACCTTCTTTAACTATTACCTCTTTTGTATCAGGCGCAACAATATTCTTAGCCGCCTTTATGCCGACCAGAACCTCACTTACAAGCCTGGTAAAATTATTCCCTTTAATCTTAATCGTCTCAACAGGATAAAATGTCTTCAGAAGGTCCTCATTTGTATATCCGAGGGCCTTAAGAACGACCGTTGCAGGCAGCTTCTTTCTCCTGTCGATACGAACATAGAGGATGTCCTTTGTATCAAATTCAAAATCGAGCCATGAACCCCTCGATGGTATAACCCTGGCAGAATAAAGTAGTCTTCCGCTTGCATGGGTCTTACCTTTGTCGTGACTAAAAAAGACACCAGGGGAGCGGTGTAACTGACTGACAATGACCCTTTCTGTTCCATTAATAATAAACGTGCCTGTCTCGGTCATTAAAGGCATCTCGCCTATATATACCTCCTGCTCCCTCGATTCCTTCAGTCTTTTACCTTTTCCACCCTCTTCCTCCCATAGGTTCAACCTGACCTTTATCTTTAGTGGAGCAGCATAAGTAATACCCTTTTGTAGACAATCTCTAACACCAAATTTCGGCATTCCAAATGAGTATCCGAGGAACTCGATTGTAGCAGTCTCGTTGTAATCCGTTATAGGAAAAACACTCAAGAAGGCAGCCTGTAACCCCGCATCCTCTCTCTGGTCCATCGGCACATCTTTTTGAAGGAACTTTTCAAAAGACATCTTCTGAATTTCTATTAAATCTGGCACCTCAAGGACCGGTGGCACCTTACCAAAATTTACCCTTTCCCTTAAAACCATTGCCATTAATGTTCTCTCCTCTTAACTTTACTATTTACGCTAAATATCATCTGCAGAAGCACGGAAGATGTTCCGTGCCTCTGCATTTCTGCCTTCCGCTTATTTTATCTCCACCGTAGCACCCTGCTCCTCAAGCTTAGCCTTAATAGATTCAGCCTCTTCCTTGGATACACCTGTCTTGACAGGCTTTGGAGCTCCTTCTACAAGATCCTTTGCCTCTTTCAAACCGAGTCCTGTAAGCTCCCTTACAACCTTAATAACCTGGATCTTCTTATCCCCGGCACCGGACAGGATAACATCAAAGCTTGTCTTCTCTTCAGCAGCAGGTGCTGCGGCAACCGCTGCTCCAGCAGTAGCAGCAACAGCTACAGGAGCAGCTGCGGTCACTCCATATCTCTCCTCAAATTCTTTGATAAACTGCGACATCTCAAGTATTGTCATATTGTCAATAAACTCGAAAACCTGTTCTTTCGTAATAGACATATCTCAAAAACCTCCTTAATTTATTGTTGTCCTTCTTTTTTAGATTTTAATGCATTAAAGGCATAGCCCATGGTTCTTACTGTGGCTGTAAGGGCAGAAGCCATTTTGCTTAATGGCGCCTGAAGCGCACCAACCAGCATTGACAGCAGTACTTCGCGAGATGGTAACTCTGCTATCATCTTGACCTCATCAAGGCTATAAAGCCTACCCTCAATTACACCACCACGTAGCTTCAGCTTTTCATTCTTTTTTACGAACTCCAGCACCTTCTTGGGTGCAATCACAGGATCGTTATAGCCTATCGCAACTGCTACAGGTCCCTTGAATAGATCCTTAGCAGGCGATGCTGGGGTATCTTCCGAAGCTATACGAGCAAGGGTATTCTTCACAACCCTAAACTCAATACCATCCTTCCTCAGAAAATCCCTGAGTTCGCTAACCTCTGCTACTGTCATACCCTTATAATCCGTGAAGACCACCGACTTTGCATCAGCGAACTTTTTCCTGAAGCTTGATATTACCTCTCCCTTTTGTTCCTTTTTCAGATGTCCCTCCTTTCCCAGAGACACAAAAGAGAACCAATTGTCTCGGTAGGTTGCCATCTGGCAATTAAGTTTATAACACCTACTGTCTCTGACAATGTATAAAGATCAGGCAAGGCCTGAAATATATTACCTAAAAGTTGCAAAAATTAGCCTATTATTGGAGGCTGGCATGGTGAAAAAACTTTTTGAGGCATGCCCGCCTCCGAATTTATGAAACATTAAGGTAGAGGCATCAGATTTACCGAATGGTTTATCATCTGATGAGTATGAATCCAGGGATAAATTGCCTGGTTTTTCCGTGGTTTCATCCCGAACGGAAACCTGGGATATTGTCTCAATACAGAAGACAGAGGACAGACACCCAGAGGCCAGAGTTTGTCTTCTGTCTTCTGCCAGTCTGTCTTCTGTCTTCTGCCAGGAGTTTACAGTTTCATCCTGTAGCCCGAGGGTATTAATTGGATTCAGTGATGAAATCATGGAAAGTAGGGATGACAAAAAGGGTACAGAACCTGCCTGTTCATCAGTCCCTGATATAACATCTTTATCAGGGGCTGGGTTCCCTGTAATATTAGGGGTTATTATAATGGGTATCTCCATATCAAGGATTAAATACAATAACTATGCCATTTGTAGAGTGATAGAGTAGTTAGCTCATAGTTCTTAGCTCATAGCTCATGACTCTTAGCTCTTGGCTATGAACCATGAGCCATGAACGAGGAGCTATGAGCTATGAGCTAACTTGCCCTGCTGGTCTTTACCTTGTTTGCCAGGGTGTGGATGTTAGAAAAGGGAAAATTCTTATCGGGTAGGAAATTTTTTCCCATTCAGCATCCCCGAGGCGAGGCTTGCTACCTTTTTTGGTTCCATTACAGCCATTATTGCGGAGGCCTTTTTGGGCTTCATCATTGATAGTATCTTTGTCGCTGTCTTTTCATCCATTTCATTTAGTCTTGTGGCTGCATCCTCAGGCGGCATTGCCTCGAAGGTCTTTACAATTTGTTCGAATCTCTCGTCTCTCGCCTTTTTTAGTTTTCTCAATTGTCCCTCTACCTCTGTGAGGAGCCTGGAATATCTATCAATCTTTTCGTCCAGTTCCTTTTTTAAAAGGTTCAATCTTTCCTCTTCCTTCTTTAGATTTTCTTCCCTTTCTTTCAATTCCTTTTGCTTCTTCTCAATGAGCCTTAGGATATCATCCTGAGAGGATGCAAAGGGAGTAATAATCAGTGATAAGGAAAGAAAGAGCATTATGGGGAAGAGGTACCTCATTCTCTTAACCTCCTCATTAGAAAATCGAGGTCCAAATCCTTCTGCTCTCTCGCTAGGGCCTCTTTCATCTCTTCCTTTATTGCGCTATCATGAAGGATTTCGAGAAGTCTCTTCTCTCTATGGGCCTTCATGACTTCCCTTTCCTTTTCCAGAAGAAGTTCTCTTGTTTTGTGTACGACCTTTTTTTGCTCCTTTATCCGTCGTTCCATATATGAAATATAATCATAAAATAAAGAGATTTCCTTAGTATTCAGGTGACCTGAGTTCTGTTTCTCCGAAAACTTGTTTATCGTTTCATTGAATAGATTCTCGAGGTTTTCAAGTTTTTCATTCTCAATTCTCAATTCTTCTCTTCTTTTCTTGGCTTCTAACTCCAGTTGCTCCTTGGTAAAGCTCTTGAGATTGATGACCTTTTCTATCCTTTCACTTGTCATCTCCTATCCCCTTCTTCCATTCCCTCGAAGATAAGGTATAATCCTTGAATGCTGTCAGCAAAATCCCTCCGACTCTTCATATCCTGTCTGATATAGGATTTTAGCCTGTCGATCATCGCAATCGCTCTGTCGAGTTTTGGATTCGTTCCTGTCTTATAGGCGCCGAGATTTATCATGTCTTCAAATCTCTCATAGGTAGCCATTACCTCAATGAACTTTGATGCAAATTCTCTGTGTCTGTCATCAACTATATCAGGCATGACCCTGCTTATGCTCTTAAGAACATCAATGGCCGGATAAAGGCCCTCCATTGCCATATCTCTTGATAAGACTATGTGACCATCGAGTATTGCCCTTGCCGCATCTGCTACTGGCTCTGATAGGTCATCCCCTTCGACGAGCACTGTATATATGCCTGTGATACTGCCCTTACCTTCAGATGTTCCGACCCTTTCGAGGAGTCTCGGTAACAAAGAAAATACAGAAGGCGTATAGCCCTTAGCTGTCGGTGGTTCTCCCGTGGCAAGACCTATCTCCCTCTGTGCCTGTGCAACCCTTGTCAGAGAATCCATGAGTAGCAGGACATCCTTTCCCCTATCTCTGAAATACTCTGCTATGGCTGTGGCAGTAAAGGCTCCCCTCACCTTTGCGAGAGGGGGCTGATCAGAGGTGGAAACAACAACGACCGATTTCATCAAACCCTCTTCGCCCAAATTGTTCTCAATGAATTCTCTCACCTCCCTACCTCTCTCTCCGATAAGGGCTATAACGCTCACAGGAGCCTCTGTGAATCTCGCTATCATTCCCATCAGGACACTTTTACCCACGCCTGAACCTGCCATTATTCCTACCCTCTGTCCTTTTCCAATGGTCATGAGTCCATTTATAACCCTTATTCCGAGGTCAAGGGGCTCTCTAATCCTTCTTCTCCTCAAAGGATGGGGAGGGGGAAGATGCATGGTCAAGAGATAATCAATTCCCCTGACAGGTCCCCTTCCATCTATTGGCTCACCCCTGTCATTCAGGATCCTTCCTATCACAGAATCAGAAACCCTGACAGAAACCTTGCGACCCATCGAGATAACCCGACTGCCAGGTTTTACACCTGTAATGTCATCAATAGCCATTAATAAGACCTTACCGTCCCTGAAACCCACAACCTCTGCCTCAACAGATAGACCATTGTCCGAAACAATCCTGCAAGACTCTCCAATGCTTGCCTTGAGACCTGATGCCTTTATTATCATGCCCGTAACCTCTATGACCCTTCCATAAACCTTCATCGGATCAATCGATGAAAGGGCTTTAATAAATGGCTTAAGATCGATGGTTTCCAATCCTGTCTCCGAGTTCCTTTATGATGTTTCTTAATTGTTCATCCACGTCTGTGCTTACCTCTTCCTGGGGCCCTATAACGAGAGTGCCCTGGGCTGAGAGTGAAGGATCGACATCAATGATCAGGTCTTCGTGAATATTCTGTAGTTCAGGTTTTAATCTCATAAAAAGATTGTAAAGGGAAGGGTTTATCTTGATAGTTACAGACCCTGTCCTTTCTATTCTCATGATGGCCTCTTTTGTCATATTGATTATAGTTTCAGGGTCTGTCTTTAATTCCTGAAGGACTATCTTCTTCGCCATGGATGTGGCAAGTTCGATTATCTGCACCTGTAATTCATTCAATATCCTTT